>NZ_CAXUCH010000362.1:0-3058 GCF_964249325.1 uncultured Mycobacterium sp.
AGTGCGACATCCGCGCGGCCACGGGTCGACCACCAGGAACGCCCGGCCGAAGCCCGCCGGCCAGCTGTCCCCTGGTATCGCCGGCCGGCGGTGCTCGTCATCGGTACGGCTCTGGTCGTGCTGGCGTTGGCCGTGGCGATCATGATCGCGCTGCGGCACACGTCCGGCGGCGGCGCTCCGACCACACCGTCACCTAGCGTGAGCACGACGCCCGAGTCGACGGGAACCTCCGCCCCCTCGACCGCAAGCTCCAGCACCGAGACCACGACAGTGACCGAGTCGCCGTCAACCCCATCGTCAACGGAGTCGGCGACCCCGCCGCCGTCGTCAACGCAGTCGACGACGACCCAACCGACGACTACTCAGACCACAACAGCAACAACCACGGCACCGACGACGACGTCGGCTCCAGCCCCAGTGGTTCCGCCTATCCCGCGAATTCCGGGTGTTCCGGGATTCCTCCAGCCGGGACCGGGTCCCGGCGGACAAGCCGGCTAGTCGGCCGACTCCCGCTGCTCGTCCGATTGATCCTTGGGGTTGTCGGCCGCTTCGCCACTTTCCTTTCGGTCGCCCTCCTGAGCTTGCTCGCCCTCCTGACCGCTGTCTTCCGCGAAGGGGTGCTCATCGGGATCGCCGAATTTGGGGTTGCCCTCGTCGTCGAGCCACTCGTGGACCGCCGTGCCCGTGATCGTCTTGTCCGTGCCAGGCATCACCGCCGTTGGGCGGTCTTCGTAGGCGCTCGCCATCCGCTTGACTTCTTTCTTGCCCTCCTCGGATGGCTCCGGCCGATCAGATTCCCCCTGTGACTGCTCGGCGTCGTTGCGTGCCTCGTCGCCTTTTTCGCCGTCGCCTTGTTCGCCGTCGCCTTGTTCGCCCTCGTGAGCGGTCATGATCGTGTCCCCCTGTCGAGTGATGACACTTGCCCGGCCCGTGGTGACGTTACCCGCTGGGGTCAACCCTCAAAACGATTCGGCAGTTTCCGGGGTGTTTCCGGCGTGTACGGATACGCCGTCCGGCGCGGTGGTCAGTTCGGACCGGGGTAACTGACGCCGGTGAGCTGTTCGGATATCTCCCACAATCGCCGGCTGTCGGCGTCGTTGCGGGCGCGCGCGGGCACCTTGGCTGCCTTGACGCCGCCGCCGGCGGCCTCGTAGATACCGCGAGGCCCGTAAAAAGCGCCACCCTCGGCGTCCGGCGACACCGCGGCGTACAGCGCGGGCAGAATTCCCTCGTCGACGTCTTGCCACAGGAACGGCGTCAGCTGCCACGACAGCTTGTACAAGCGTTCCATCACCGACGGCTTTGAGCGACCGTGGGACGGGCCGCTGATCTGCAGGTTGGTTTTGGTCAAGCCCGGATGGGCAGCGTTGGACGTGATACCCCAGCCGGCCTCCCGGCTGCGGCGGTCGAGCTCGCGGGCGAACATCAACACCGCCAGCTTCGACTGGCCGTAGGCCTGCATCGGCGCGTACGACTTCTCGAACTGCAGGTCCTCGAAGTGGATCTTGCCGCTTTTGCGTGCGGCCAGGCTGCTCAGCGAGACGACGCGCGCATGCTCGGCGGCGCGCAATAGCGGCAGCAGATGCCCGGTCAGCGCGAAATGCCCGAGATGGTTGCTGCCGAACTGCAATTCGAATCCGTCGGCGGTGGTCTCACGCTCAGGCGGGGTCATGACGCCGGCGTTGTTGATCAGGATGTCGATCGGGCGGCCCTCGGCGTTGAGCTGCTCGCCCAGGGCCGCGACGCGGGACAGCGACGACAAATCCAGGTTCTTGATCGTCAGCTTGGCGTCGGGAACCGTCGCCCGGATTTCGGCGATCGCCGCCTCGCCTTTGGCGCGGTTGCGGATCGCCATGACGACGTCCGCGCCGGCCGCGGCCAGCCGACGCGTAAGGCCGAGACCGAGGCCGCTGTTGGACCCGGTGACGACCGCGAGTTTCCCGGACAGATCTGGCACGGTGACGTCGAGATTGGTGGCCATGGGTGCTCCTCGTGTGTGGATGGGGCGAACATAACGCCGCACGCGTCTGGCTGCACGAAAAAGGGGGCGGCCGACGTCAGCTTGCGCGCCGGTGTGCGGCCAACCGTGACAGACTGCGGCGATGACCGGTGCCAAAGCCGCGACCAGGTTCGCGGTGATCATGTCCATCGTCACGCTGGTGGTGGGCGTTGTCGGCTTGATCGCCACCCTGGTGCTCAACACCTTCGTGCTGGACAACTACAACGCCTACGGCGAGGTGCCTGTCCCGGGGTCGGGCAGCCTGCGGTTGCCGGCCGGCGAAGTCACGGTCAGTTTTCACAGCCAGGTGATCGGCAGTCCGAGCGGCGGTGGCCTGCCGGTGCCGCGGCTCACCATGACGCTCATCCCGCCCGCCGGGGTCGCGGACCCGACCGTGACCGAAAGCTTCGGCAGCACAACGACAGTCAACAATGACGCACATCGGCGGGTGTGGTTGGTGCAGGTTCCCGTCGAGGGCACCTACTACGTCAAAGCTGGTGGGCAAGTCGGCGGGTTCATCAGTCCGCGCCTAGCGTTCGGGCAGCGTAGTTCGCACGGCTCGCTGGTGTGGGTGTTCGTCGTGCTGGCCGCGCTTGGTTTGCTGAACCTTCTCTGCGCGTTGTGGTGGTCGGCCCGGGTTCGGCGGCGGCCACAGCGGATGGCGACTGGCCAGCCTGTGGCTGCCACGACGTCGGCGCCCGACGTCTTGTACGCGCCCGGTGACGAAGGCGTGCGCGTCGAGTAACTGAAAAACCTAACAGCGCTGCGGGATTCGGGCGCCTTGACCGAAGCGGAGTTCGAGGCGGAGAAACGCCGCATCCTCGACGGACGATAGCGGGCTCAGTGGCCGCGGGCCACCCACTCGTCGTAGTGGACGATTTCACCGCCGACCGTGGTGGTGTCGCCGTGCCCGGTGTAGACGACGGTGTCGGCGGGCAGCGCGCCCAGACGATCCTTGATCGACGCGAGGATGGTCGGGAAATCGGAGAACGAGCGTCCGGTCGCCCCCGGCCCGCCTTGGAAGAGCGTATCGCCGCTGAACACCGCGCCCAGGTCGGG
>NZ_CAXUCH010000363.1:0-3051 GCF_964249325.1 uncultured Mycobacterium sp.
GGGCAAACCCTGGGCCCGCCGGAAAGCCGCTCACGACCTGAAGTCAGCTGGCGGCGATCATCGTCACCGACAACATGGCCAACACCATGCCGACCGCTTGCCACCGAGTCACCCTTTCCCGCAGCACCACGATGGCCAGCACCACGGTCACCGCGGGATACAGCGAGATCAACACGCTGGCCAGCGACAGCAGCGAACCGTGCAGCGCCAGCAGCATCGTGATGTTGGCGCAGGTGTCCAACAACGCGGCGGCCACCGCGAGCCGCATCGGTGTTCCGGACGGAAGCCGTAGGTGACGTGTCGTCGCCGCCACCATGAGCACCAACACGGTCGCCGATATCCGCGCAAAGACCAGCGGCCAGAGCCGGCATTCCGCCGGAGCTTGGTGGATGAAGACGAAGTTGAGCCCGAAAGCGATCCCCGAGCCAATGGTCAGCCAGGCCACTTTGGTGGTGAACCGGTGCGGCCGGATGTCCTCGTCCGTGGCTTCCCGGCTGACCAACGTCACCGCAAGCATGGCCAGCAGGACGCCCATAAAGGCGTGTGCGCCTGGCCGCTCCCCAAATGCCACCCCGATCCCGACCGGTATGGCGGCATCCAGCACCGCCGCCAGCGGAGACACCACGGAGATCGGTCCGGATCCCAGCGCCGCGTAGAACCACCACGCGGCCAAGCCCTGGCTGAGTCCACCCAGCACACCCCAGAGCACGGCGGCGGGGTGGATGGGGCCGCCCACGATTGCGGCCATCACACCCAGCAGCAGCCCGGTAATCGGGTATGACACCAGCACCACGCGAAGCGCGGCTACCCGGCGTGAGGCGATACCGCCGGCAAAGTCGCTGACGCCGAAGCTGACCGCGGACAGCTGGGCATACGCGGCCCCGATCAGCTCATGCCCTTTACGTGTCGACCCAACTCTCGCACCACTTCTCGTTGCGCGTCACGGCGCGCCATATCCTGTCGTTTGTCGTGCGCTCTCTTGCCGCGCGCCAGTGCGAGTTCCACCTTGACTTTTCCTTGGGAGAAGTACACCGACAGCGGCACCAGCGCGAGGTTACCATCCCTGATCTTGCCGACCAGATGGTCGATTTGGCGGCGATGCAACAACAACTTGCGGTTGCGTCGGGGCTCGTGGTTGGTCCAGCTTCCGTGGTGATACTCCGGAATATGCATGTTGCGCAGCCACACTTCACCGCTGTCGATGGTGGCGAACGCGTCGACCAGAGACGCATGCCCCTCCCGCAGGCTCTTCACCTCCGTGCCGACCAGTGCGATTCCCGTCTCGAAGACTTCGAGGATCGAATAGTTATGCCGCGCTTTGCGGTTGGTGGCGATGATCTGTCTGCCGTCGCTTGCCTTGGCTCCGGATTTCTTCGCCATAGCTACCGCCGCACATACACCCGCAGCGTGGCGTACGCCGTCAGCCCGGCCATCGCCACACCCACAAAGAAAAGGATCGGGGAGATGTAAAGGATGTCGGCGTAGTCTATCCGCGCTATCAGATTGGCTTGATAGAACTGGCTTAGCGCGTTGTCCAAAAACCAAGCGCGGACCACGATTAAGCCGATGACCGCGATAATGACGCCGACGCTCGCCGCCACCATCGCCTCCAGCAGAAACGGCAACTGGGTGTACCAGCGGCTGGCGCCGACCAGCCTCATGATGCCGACTTCAGTGCGCCGCGTATAGGCGGCGACTTGAACCATGTTGGCGATCAACAATACTGCGCCGATCGCCTGTACCAGAGCCACCGCGAATGCAGCACTACTCAAACCGTCGAGTACAGCAAACAGGCGGTCGATCAGATCCTTTTGGTTGAGCACCGAAAGCACACCGGGTTGGCCCTGCATGGCAGCGTCAAAATCCTTGTGCTGCTCCGGATTCTCCAGCTTCACAATGAACGACGCCGGGAAGGAATCCTTGCCCGCCACATCTTTGTATTGCGGGAACTTGCGGATCGCGTCGTCGTAGGCGTCATCTCGATTGAGAAACCGCACCGATCTGACGTCGTTGCGCGCTTCGATCTTCTCGCGCAACGCCTTACACGCCCGGCTGGTACACGTTGGATCGTTGGCGGAGACGTCGTTGTTCAAAAACACCTGCGTCTCGACGCGGTCTAGGTAGATGCTGCGGGAGTGTTCGGCCAGCCGAACCACCAGCAGCCCGCCGCCGAACAGACCGATGGAGATGGCGGTGGTTAAAATCATGGCGATCGTCATGGTGACGTTGCGACGAAGACCAGTAACGACTTCGTTGAACAGGAAGCTGAATCGCACTTAGCGATCCATCCCGTATACGCCGCGCTGTTCGTCTCGCACCAACCTGCCCAGCGACAGTTCGACGACACGTTGGCGCATCGAGTCCACGATGTGATGGTCGTGCGTGGCCATCACCACGGTGGTTCCGGTGCGGTTGATCCGCTCCAGCAAATCCATGATGTCCTTACTGGTCTCCGGGTCCAGGTTGCCGGTGGGTTCATCGGCCAGCAGCACCAGCGGCCGGTTGACGAAGGCGCGGGCGATTGCGACGCGCTGCTGCTCCCCTCCCGACAGCTCGCTCGGCAGCCGGTTGGCTTTGCCGGAGAGGCCGACCATCTCCAGCACGTCGGGCACCACGCGGTTGATCGTCTCGCGGCGCTTGCCGATCACCTCCAAGGCGAACGCGACGTTTTCGTAAACCGTCTTCTTCTGCAGGAGCCGGAAGTCCTGGAAAACACATCCGATCACCTGCCGCAGGCTCGGGATGTGGCGGCCGGGCAATGCGTTGACGTGAAATTTCGAGACCCGAATGTCGCCCGTCGTGGGTTTCTCCTCCGCCAGCAGTAGCCGCATGAACGTGGACTTGCCGGAGCCAGACGGGCCGATAAGGAAGACGAACTCACCCTTGTCGATTTTGACGGTGATGTCATCCAGCGCCGGGCGCGCCGACGCTTTGTACTGCTTGCTGACGTGGTCAAGGGTGATCATCACGGCTCGCCAGTGTAGCGATGAGTTGCACCGCGCCCGGCGGTCACTGCAGCGGAAGAGGCGCCAGCCCTGGGCCGGGTGCGGG
>NZ_CAXUCH010000364.1:0-3027 GCF_964249325.1 uncultured Mycobacterium sp.
GCCTACGGCAGCGGCCCCGAGGTCAGCGGGCCCGCAGAGGCGCTGCTGATGGCCATGGCCGCGCGCCCGGACGCTCTGAAACAGCTGTGTGGACCCGGTAAAGACCTTTTGGCCCAACGCATCTGCGGCTAGCTAGCGCAGGACTACTCGGGAACGGCAACCGCCGACAAGGCGGCATCGACACTTTGGTCGACGGGCAGCAGACCGGTCAGCCCGCACGCCACGACGGTACGTGCGACGACCGGCTGCAGGCTGACCAGGCGTAGTTCGACACCGCGATCCCGGCACCGCCTGGCCTCCTCAGCGAGCACTGAGAAGGCGCAGCAGCCAACGAAATCCAGCCCGTTGGTGTCAACAACGAGCGGTCCCGGCGGGCTGACTGCAGCGGCCGCCTCGTCCAATAACCGTCGCCAGGTGTTCTCGTTGCATGCATCGACCTCGCCGCCGGCGTAGACCATCACCGCTGAGCCGCTCCGCTGGGTGGTCGCCCGCAACGTACTGCGGGCACCGCCCAGCTCTGCGACCAGACGCGTGCTCAGCGTCAGATGGTTGAGGCTGCTAGGAAGAAATTCTGCGGCGGAAACATTCATCGTGGACTCCTAATCGTCTGGCGCTTGCGGCGCCGGCGATGGATGTCCGTCCTACACGTCTTAAGACAGACCGTGAAACGTTGGAGATCTCTTTTCTATAACTAGACAGGTCGGTCTGTCTACAGAAGGCGGCTAAGAGTATGGTAAGGCGGCTATGACGAGCACCGATGTCGCATCGACCGCGACGGCGTCGGCTCGAGAACGCATCTTGAGCACGGCGTACGACCTTTTCACTCGCCGGGGCGTCCGCGCGGTCGGAACCGACGAGGTGGTCGAGCGGGCAGGTGTCGCCAAAGCCACGCTTTACCGGCACTTCCCCAGCAAAAACGACCTTGTGCTGGCGGTGCTCGAACGCCGCGAGCAACTGTGGACCCTCGGTTTGGTCGAGCGCCAGTCACGGCGGCGCGGCAACACTCCCGAAGAACAACTCCTGGCGATTTTCGACGTCTTCGACGACTGGTTTCAGACCCGCGACGGCTTCGAGGGCTGCTCGTTCATCAACGTCTTGCTCGAGATGGGTGCCGAGCATCCGGCCGGGCAGGCCAGTATCGCTTACCTGGACAACATTCGCGACATTGTGCGTCAGCGCGCCCAGGCGGCCGGGTTGCGCGATGTCGAGAACTTTGCTCGGTCCTGGCACATCTTGATGAAAGGCTCGATCATCTCGGCGGCCGAAGGCGACGTCGAAGCGGCGCAGCGGGCAAAAGCCATGGCCCGCATGCTCATCGAGCAGCACCGAAATCCGTAGACGCTAGCCGGCAGCACTGCCCGATTTGTCGGCGTGCTCGGCTTCGAGTTCGGCGATCGCGCGGGAGGTGCGTTCCCGCAGCAAGGCCGCGGCGATGGCGCCGGCCACGACGGCGACCACCAGGGCGATCCAGGAAAAGCGGGTCAGCCAGCGCTCGGCGGCGACCCCGGCGTAATAGATCAGCGCGGTGGTGCCCCCGGCCCAGCAGATGGCGCCGGAGACGTTGGCCAGGAGAAACCGCGGATAGCGCATCTTCAGTGCGCCGGCCAGCGGGCCGGCGAAGATCCGCAGCAGCGCGATGAACCGGCCGAAAAACACCGCTCGCGTGCCCCACCCGTCGAACAGCCGCTCGGCGAAGGCGACGTGGCCGGGACCGAAGTGCCTGGGGAAACGTCGGCCCAACCAGTCGAAAAGCGGCATCCCGAGCCGCCGGCCAACCGTATAACCGATCGAGTCACCGACCGCGGCTCCAACCACCCCGGCGGCGCCGACGCCGACCGGGTTGACCGCCAGTTCGTGGTGCGACGACATCAGCGCCGCCGTGACCAGCACGATCTCCCCGGGAAGCGGGACGCCCAGACTTTCGACCCCCACCACGACGCCCACCACCAGATAGACCGTCAGGGGCGGGATCGCCTGCAGCAGGGAGACGACGGTCATGGGAACCAGGATGCCTGACCCGGCCGCAGAGCGCGCGCCCGCACCCGCTGCCCACCGATGTCGTGCAGCCCAGCTGCGTCAGCGCGAGCGCCGCCAGCACGGCCGCGATGCACGCAGTCGCGTCGGCCGACGAAATCCGATTGTGTAAGCATGATGTTCGTACGCTATCGCAGGTACGGTCTTTGACATGCGCGAAAAGAGGCAGCGTGCCGCCGACTCGCTGGCGCCGCAGTATCCGATCGAGTCGGTCGACAAGGCGCTGAAGCTGCTGCTGTTGTTGGGTGAGCAACCCGAAATCCGGTTGAGCGAGGCGACTCGTTATCTGGGAGTGGCATCGTCGACCGCGCACCGGCTGCTGGCGATGTTGGCCTACCGGGGGTTTGTTCGCCAAGATCCGGTGTCGAAGGCTTACGGGCCGGGCCCGGCGTTGACCAGTGTGGCGTTTGCAATTTTCGGCCGCATCGACATTCAGCGGACTGCCACGCCGGTGCTGCGTGCGCTCAGCGAACGTCTGCGGGAAACCATGCATGTGGGGATGCTCGACGGTGCCTCCGTACGGTTCATCGCCGCGGTCGAAGGCCCCACCGCCGTCCGGGTGGCCTCGCGGCTCGGCCGCACCATGCCGGCGCATTGCACGTCGACGGGCAAGGCCATGCTGGCGCAGTTGTCGGAACAGGAACTGCGTCAGCTGCTGCCAGACGAAGAGCTGGAACGCATTACGCCGCATTCGATCGACAGCCGCACCGCATTGGAAACCGAGCTTGTGCGGGTGCGCGAACGCGGTTATGCCGTCAACCGCGAGGAAAGCGAGGAAGGCGTCGCCTCTGTTGCGGTACCGATACTGACCCGCGCGCCCGGGCTTGCACTGGCATTGAATCTCGCTGCGCCGCAACACCGATTGCCCAAATCGCAGTATCCGGCGGTCGCGGCGGCTCTCGTGGAGGCGGCCAAGGAGATCGGCGACCAGCTCGGCTGAACGGCTGATATAGATCGGTTTGGTCCTTCACAAACGCCTCCGGGGGTGTCAGG
>NZ_CAXUCH010000365.1:0-3023 GCF_964249325.1 uncultured Mycobacterium sp.
CCCTCAGCGCCGGGCAACTACCCCCACGTGGTCACCCTGAATGCCTCCGAACAATTCCGATGTCTTGAGACATCACCCCTGACAGGGGACAGGATTCGAACCTGCGACCTCTGGGTTATGAGCTAACCGGCCGCGTCTCGCAACCGCTTCGGGTCTCTGCACGTCGTGATCGACCACCAGTCCAAGCCGTCACGGCGCGTTTCGCGCGAATCCTCGGTCATCCGCTCGACACCGTGCTAGCCGAACCTCGGTTACAGCGACCCCTTGGCTGC
This sequence comes from uncultured Mycobacterium sp., assembly GCF_964249325.1. NCBI lineage: Bacteria > Bacillati > Actinomycetota > Actinomycetes > Mycobacteriales > Mycobacteriaceae > Mycobacterium > uncultured Mycobacterium sp. Next base: position 273 of record NZ_CAXUCH010000365.1, read on the forward strand.
CACCCACTCTGTGGCCTGACCGGTCACGGCGGCGATACGGTCGTAATCGGCGTCGTAATGCAAGACGGTCGCCCCGTTGAGTTCCGCTGTCGCGGCGATGATCAGGTCGGGTAGACGGAATTGGCGGTGCTGGCTGGTCTTGGCGAGTTCTCGATGCACATCCAATGCCCGGTTCATGGCCTCCGTCGTCACGTCCATCCAGCGATGTCCATGCAGCGCGCCCCAGACGATCTCGTAGCCCTTCGGATCCGGGGCGCCGTTGAGGTACTCCAGAGCCGACATCTGGCATCCTGCGAGCCGCCCCTCAGCCAACAGCGTTTCGAATCGGCGGCGCACGACGTCGTGGCGTCCCTGCAGGACGTAGACCGTTGTGTCTGCCAAGTACACGACACTGGACATCAGAGCGCTTCGGGCTCCCGTGCCTCTTGTTCGAGTCGAGTGAGGTCGCGGCCGGCGCCGTACCGCCACGAGGAATCGGAATCGGTGAAATCCATGGGGACACTATTGAGGCTGGCGACGATCTTGCCGGCTTGTGTGCGCAGCGCGAAAGAGTGCAGCGCCGCGTTGATGGTTGCGACCTTGGTCTCGGTTCCAAGGACCTCTTTGGCGGCGTCGAGCCAGTCGTCATTCACGTCCACCGTGATGCGTGTCATGGGTCAAAGGATACACCAATCTCATGGGACATCTATGCACCACTAAACGGGACAGCGATGCACCATTCGAGCCTTAGAACCTGCATACCGACGATACGGTTGTGATGCTCCACGTTGGGGTGACCAGGCGAATGCATCAGGGCTTGATATCTCGGCTGCCGCACGCCTCCATCGGTGAGACATCCATTGGATTCTCTTCTGGTATAAGCGGTGACGGCAGGCGGCCGCCCAACGCAGACGACGATCGATGACCAATCAAGTCCGGGCGATAATGGCTCCCGAGAGCCGTTGCTCGACCCAACGCCAGCCGATTCGCTCCTGTTCGAGACGCACCCGATCGCCCAACCGGTCGGTGACCAGTTCCCAATCCAGCTCCTGCTCGTCAGGCGTCAGCCGCGTGAGGGCCGCTGTGGCCGGAGGTCTTCGGTCACCCAACGGCCGCGATGGGCGAGCAGTGTCTCGCGGTCCATCAGCACCGACTGTGCCCGCGGCAGCCAAGCCCGTAGACGGTCAAGTATCACGAATCCGTGCGTGTCGATGTCTCCCCAGTAGACGACGTCGGCTTCGGCCAGCCAACGCAGTCGGCCCACACCGTCGACGTCGAATCCCCTCCCCCAGATGACGACGCCGTCATCAGGGACCTCCACGCTCAGATAGCTGATCTCGTTCTCGACGATCACAGCCACCCGTGGTTCGACAGTGAGCCGTGTCAATTCCTCGGAACGCACCGCTACCTCCGTCAAGGGAGCCACGAGGCCCAGCGGGTGCGGGCCGCAGCCGAACTAATCTGGGCTTCGATTTGAGGCCAAGACCGGCCACAAATCCCGAGGGTGTCGACGACACGCCAAGCATGGCTGCCAGAACCAGTCGGTGTTTCTCGGCAAACTTGGTGTCGACTCCGGGTGCACTGATCTCGCGCAGATAACGATGTGATTGCCGGTGACTGTCGAGCCAAATGTAGGCGGCTATCAACTGCGGCATCTCGGATGCCAGTTCCAGCGCACGATGCGGATGGTCGACGATCCACCGTCGAACACGCGGATGTTGCTGCGCGAGAACCAACATTTCGTCGAACCGACTAAGCGACGCCGTCACACCCAAGAGAGCGCAGGCCTGCTCCATCGAGGACACGACTGCCCGTACCGGCAACTGGTTAAGGCCGATCTGTCTGCCGCCGATCGATTGCCATTGCAGCGTGTATCGACTGTCGTTGCGGCGGCCGGCGTCGAGGGCAGCTAGCCACCTGCGAGTGCCTCCAACGCTGCCGCAACCTCGCTTGCGGAGCACGCGCCTCGGTTGTCTTCGACAAAGAACTTCCCCAGGAAGGAGAGGATCAGGGTGGCGTTGCCCCCACGCAGAAGTCGCCAGGCAGGGTGCCGTTCCCGCAAGGCGTGGATCGCCACGTATTCCACACGCAGAGCCTAAGCAGGGGTACCGACATTCGGCGATGCCGACACAGCCGTTGTCTCCTCGGCGCTGACCCATTCAGAGCTCGGGCCGCCACCGCGACGCCACTCGACGCATCGCTGGTAGGTCATCTGACCCTGTTGCCAGCTTCCCAAGCCGAGGAATGACCGCTAAGCCGCCGAGGAGGCAGCCACATCAGTGGTAGGCGGAGTTCGGGCACACGTAAGCTAACTGGACAGACAAGCTAATGTTTCCAAACCCGTTCGCAGCGGCATGAAAATGACCCCAGAGATCGCACCTCTGGGATCCTTTTCACTGGTAGCGGGGACAGGATTCGAACCTGCGACCTCTGGGTTATGAGCCCAGCGAGCTACCGAGCTGCTCCACCCCGCGTCGGTAAATGCAAGGTTACCCAAGACCCGCCACGGCGGCCAAATCCGTCGCGTTACTTGGTGTTGTTGAACTTGTTGATCGCGTCGTCGAGCCGCTGCAGTGCGGCGCCGTAGGCGGCGAAGTCGCCCTTCTTCTGGGCGTCGCGCGCCGCGCCGATCGCCGACTGGATCTCTTTGAGCGCGGCGGCCTTGGCCGGCGATAAGGCGCTGGCCCCGTTGGGTGCCGGAGGGACGGCCGCCGCAGCCGGTGGTGGCGCGGCCGTCGGAAGCGAATCGGCGGGTGCCCGTGCACCGGATGC
>NZ_CAXUCH010000366.1:0-3018 GCF_964249325.1 uncultured Mycobacterium sp.
CGGCCGCCCAGCACCCGTGCCTTTGCCGCCGTGTAGGCGGCCATGCTGCCGTGCCAATCCAGGTGGTCCTCGGCGATATTGAGTACCGCGCCGGCCTCGGGTCGCGCTGAAGGCGCCCAGTGCAGCTGGAAACTGGACAGTTCGACCGCCAGCAGGTCGGCTGGTTCGGCCAGTGCGTCCAGCAGCGGATTGCCGATGTTGCCGCACAGCCGGGCGTTGAGGCCGGCGGCGGTGAGCATGGCGTGCAGCATCGACGTCGTGGTGGTCTTGCCGTTGGTGCCGGTGACCGCCAGCCACCGGCGTGGCGGCCCGTAGCGGCCGGACGCGTCGAGCCGCCAGGCCAATTCCACGTCGCCCCAGATCGGCAGGCCGGCCGCGGCGGCCGCTGTCATCAGCGGCGCGGTCGGTTTGAAGCCGGGACTGGTGACCACCAGCGCATAGTCGGCGATGCACCGGGCGGCGTCGGACGGACTCACGGTAGCCACCCCGCCGTCGGCGTAGTGCTGCAAGGCGGCTGCGTCGTCGTCGCACAGTGTTGGCCGGACACCCAGCGGCGCCAGAGCCGCCAGCACGGAGCGTCCCGTCACACCGGCGCCGGCCACCAGCACGGGCGCATCCGGTGCGAGCGGGTCAAGGCCGGCCGCGGGTCCCATGTCAGTCGCCGATCGCGGCCAGCCACTCGCTGTAGAACAGGGCCACACCCAAACCGCAGCTGATGGCGGTGAGCAGCCAGAACCGCACGATCACCGTGGTCTCGGCCCAGCCCGCGAGCTCGAAGTGGTGGTGGAACGGCGCCATCCGGAACACCCGCCGACCGGTGGTGCGGAAGGCCAGGATCTGCAGCACCACCGACGTGATCTCGGCGACGAACAACGAACCCAGCACGACGGCGAGGACCTCGGTGCGGCTGGTCACCGAGATGCCCGCGAGAATCCCACCCAGTGCCAGGGAACCGGTGTCGCCCATGAAGATCTTGGCCGGCGCGGCATTCCACCACAGAAAGCCGATGCAGGCGCCCGCCGTCGCCGCGGCGACCAGCGCCAGATCCAGTGGGTCGCGCACGTTGTAGCAGCCCAGCCCCGGCGCGGTCGCGCAGGCGTTGCGGTACTGCCAGAACGTGATCAGCACGTAGGCCGCGGTGACCATAGCCATGGACCCGCCGGCCAGCCCGTCGAGGCCGTCGGTGAAGTTGACCGCATTGGACCACGCGCTGACAACGACCACGCAGAACAACATGAACAACGCGGGAGCCAAAGTGACAGTGGCGATTTCGCGAACATAGGACAGGTCGGCACTGGCCGGGGTCAGCCCGTCGTTGTTGCGGAACTGCAGTACCAGTACGGCAAACAACACCGCCGCCGTGATCTGCCCTACCATCTTGGCGGTCTTGTTCAACCCGAGGTTGCGGGCGCGCCGCACCTTGATCAGATCGTCGACGAAGCCGACGGCGCCGAGCGCGGTGGCCAAAAGCAACACCAGCAGGCCTGACGCCGAAGGCCCGTATCTGTCAAAGGCCAGGCCCTCCAGATGGGTGCCCAGGTAGCCCGCCCAGATGCCGGCCAGGATCGCCACCCCGCCCATCGACGGCGTGCCGCGTTTCGTCCGATGACTCGGGGGGCCGTCTTCCCGAATCTCGTGGCCGAATCCCTGTCTGGTGAACAACCGGATCAACGCCGGGGTCAGCAAGATAGACACCGTCAGGGAGATGCCGACGGCGATGAGGATCTCGATCATCAGCGAACGCCCCGGCCGACACCACCGGCAACGTCAGCGACCAGCGCATCCGCCAGCGCGCCCAGCCCGGCGGCGTTGGACGCCTTGACCAGCACCACATCGCCCGGCTGGAGCTCGGCGCGCAGCAACGCCAGCGCGGCGTCGGCGTCGGCGACGGCCGTGGCCTCCGACCCCCACGAGCCCTCCATCACCGCGCCGTGGTGCATGGCGCTCATCGACCTCCCCGTTCCGACGACAACGAGACGAGACACATCTAAGCGCACCGCCAGCCGGCCGATGCGATCATGCTCGGTTATCGCGTCGTCGCCCAGCTCGGCCATCTCCCCCAGCACCGCCCAGCTGCGACGGGGCTGGGGTGCCTGATGGGCGATCGAGGCCAGCGCCTGCAACCCGGCGCGCATTGAGTCCGGGTTGGCGTTGTAGGCGTCGTCGATGACGGTCACCCCGTCGGCGCGGGTGATGACCTGCATGCGGTGCCGCGACACCGGGCCGGCGCTGGCCAGCGTTTCCGCGACCTGCTCGAGGCTGGCGCCGCATTCCACAGCGACCGCCGTGGCGCACAGCGCGTTGCTGACCTGGTGCTCGCCGTGCACGCCGAGGTGGACCTCGACCGCGGAGTCTGCGGTGTGCAAGGTGAAGCGTGGGCGGGCCAGCTCGTCGAGGCTCACCGGTCCGGCCCAGACGTCACTGGGGCCGGCGTCGGTGCTCTGGCTTCGGCTGACCCGCACCACCCGGGCCGCGGTTTTGTCGGCCATCGCCGCCACCGCCGGGTCGTCGGCATTGAGGATCACCACTCCTGAAGCCGGAACCGCCTGTGGCAGTTCGGATTTGGTTGCCGCAATGGCTTCCCGAGACCCGAATTCGCCCAGATGTGCGGTGCCGACGTTGAGCACGACTCCAATCTTGGGCGGTGCGATAGCCGCCAGTGCGGCGATGTTGCCCGGATGGCGCGCCGACAGTTCCAGAACGAGGTAGTCGGTGCTGGGCGTGGCCCGCAGAACCGTCCAGGGGTGGCCCAGCTCGTTGTTGAACGACCCGGGCGGCGCCACTACTTCGCCGAGCGGCTCGAGCACGGCGGCCAGCAGGTCCTTGGTCGAGGTCTTGCCCGACGAACCCGTGACCCCGATGACGGTCAGTCCCTTGCCGATGAGCTCTGCGGCCACCGCGGCGGCCAGTCTGGCCAGCGCCGCCAGTACCGCCGCCGCGGAGCCGTCGTGGTCGTGTTCCAGCAGCCCGGCGAGCGCGTCAGGGCTTTGGTGCGGTGCGGGGCGGACCACGATGGCC
>NZ_CAXUCH010000367.1:0-2324 GCF_964249325.1 uncultured Mycobacterium sp.
AGCCGCTGCGCCCGGCTTAGGGGCGTTGGGCGGCCTGCTGGGCGGCGCCGGTGGAGGCCTCGGCGGCGCGGGGTCCGGAGTTTCCGCCGGGTTGGGCAACGCGGCCTCGATCGGGGGAATGGCCGTACCGCCTTCTTGGATCGGATCAGCGCCATTGACCGCCCCTCACGCTCCGCTGCCAATCAGCAGTGTCGCCGCCGCCCCGGAATCCGGCGGTGCCGGCAACCTGTTGGGCGGCATGCCGTTGGCCGGTGCGGGGATGGGCGCAAGCGGTACCGGTCCCCGATACGGCTTCAAGCCCACCGTGATGGCTCGGCCACCGTTCGCTGGTTAACGACGGGCCATCTGTCGTTCGGTTGGCCAAGTTGCCGTAGGGGATTCGAGGATCCGCACCGTTTCGCGGCCTCGGCGGCCACTCGCTTGCGAGCCGTTTCGGGTCCTGGAACGAGGTCTATGCGGCGCTAAAGGTCACGAAAGCTGACCAGCCAAGTCAACAGCAGGGCTAGGCCCCCCCGCCAGCGTCTACGCCGACGAAGCCTCCGTTGTACGTTCCGACAGCGGGGGGGCTAACGGGCTCGGGTTCTCCGGATCCATACGCGCCAGGGCTCGGGGTATCGCACCCGGGCGGTGGGGCCGATTGATCGGGCTCACCTGGGCAAGGGTAACCGACAGCTAACGTCAGCGGGGCTTGGGCATTAACGGCGGCGCCCACACCCGCCGGTCCAAGAGCGGCCGCCATAACTGTCATTGCTGCGAAGGATATGCGCTTTTTCATCCAACATCCGTACCAGAACAATCAAGGCGGCTGGAAGTGAGCCAGGACTAATTAATCGGTTAGTCACAAACCGGCTAGGACCCAATGCCAAATCCCCAGGTTTCAGGACAAAATTATCCTGTCAGGCGGCTCACCGATGACGACGTGCATGGCCGCTCCTTAACCGTGGAGTGTCCACCGACCAGCGGGTCAATGGCCGCAATGTGCGCGACGCTGGGCATTCCGCGGCGGACCGCGCTGTTGTCTGAGTTGCCATTTGAGGCCGATGCACTGATGTGCTGTCGTCGGCGCATGGCTGAGAAACCCGGTTTATCGCGAAGAGATTTTTATTCGCGGCCCGTCCGAAGCTCGGCAAGCCGCTCGCCGGTTGATGGGGCGCCGGTATCGGAGGATGCATTGGTGTTCTGGCGCGCGGCTGGCGAGACCTGCAGCAACGCCGTGCTGCGTCAAGTTGTTACCGCATTGTTGCTGGAGATGAACACTTGTTGCCGATCGGTGAACACTTGCGAACACCTTCCTTCCAAGGCGACATAGCGCCGCTCAGCCATCTAATCTCTTGCACGGAGCGATTGCTCTCCAGCTATCGAGGGGAAGGAAAGTCACATGTCGTTCGTGACCACACAGCCGGAAGCGTTGACGGCGGCGGCTGCCAACCTGCAGGGCATCGGCTCAGCGATGAGCGCCCAGAATGCGGCTGCCGCAGCCCCAACAACGGGCGTGATTCCCGCGGCTGCCGATGAGGTTTCGGCGCTGACGGCCGCGCAGTTCGTCGCGCACGCGCAGATGTACCAGGCGGTCAGCGCGCAGGCCGCGGCGATCCACGAAATGTTCGTCAACACCTTGGGTACCAGCGCTGGTTCCTACGCGGTCACAGAGGCCGCCAACGCGGCTGCGGCTCAGTAGCGATTTCGGCGGGGGCTTATCTCGATGTTGGATTTCGGGCTGTTGCCGCCGGAGATCAACTCTGCGCGGATGTACGCCGGTCCAGGAGCGGGGCCGATGGTGGCCGCTGCGGCGGCCTGGGACACGCTGGCCTCGGAGCTGTATTCGACGGCATCGTCGTACAGTTCGGCGATCGCGACACTTGCAAGCGGCTGGCTGGGGCCGTCATCGGTAGCGATGGCGGCTGCGGCCGCACCCTATGTGTCTTGGATAAGTGCTACCGCCGGACAGGCCGAGGCCACCGGTATGCAGGCCAAAGCGGCGGTGGCCGCCTACGAGGCGGCGTTCGCGATGACCGTGCCCCCGCCGGTCATCGCGGCCAACCGCGCGCTGCTGATGATGCTGATCGCGACCAACTTCTTCGGTCAGAACACGCCGGCCATCATGGCCACCGAGGCCCACTACATGGAGATGTGGGCGCAGGATGCTGCGGCCATGTACGGCTACGCCGGTGCGTCGCAGCTCGCGTCCACGTTCACGCCGTTCGTCCCTCCGATGCCGACCACCACCGAAGGCGCAACGGCTCTGCAGGCCGCGGCGGCGGCGCAAGCCGCCGGCACCGGAGCCGGCGGCCCCAACACCTTATACCCCGGTCCCGGCCACGGTC
>NZ_CAXUCH010000367.1:2334-3004 GCF_964249325.1 uncultured Mycobacterium sp.
GACGACGTCGTCCACAGCCCTGACCTCCGGCGCCAGCGTGGCGTCCGGCGCGGGATCGTCGGCGTCGCTGGGCGCTTCGGGTGCATCGATGCTCGGCTCGGCCAGTTCCCTGATGCGATCGGTGACTCCGGCTATGGGCATGTTCGGCAACTTCCCGGGGTTGGGTTCCGCCCTGGGCAGCAGCTCCGGGGCGCTCGCCTCACCGAGCTTGAGCAGTGCCGCGGTGACTGCGGGCCTGGGCCGGGCGACGTCGGTCGGCGTGCTGACGGTGCCGCAGAGTTGGGCGTCGGCCGCTCCCGCGTTCAACCCTGTTGCCGCGTCGTTGCCGGCCACCACTGCCAGTGCCGCTACGCCGGCGGTCGGCGCTGCGAACCCGGGAAGCATGCTCGGCGCGCCGCTGGCGCCGTTGACCGGCCGCGCCGGGCCGACTCCTATGGCTTCAACTCCGCGCTTCGATGTCCGTCCCACCGTGGTGCAACGCCCGGTCTACGCCGGTTAGGAAAGGGGGACCAGCCGTGTATTTCCGGGTCGGCGGTTACGCCATCGCGTGACGCGTCCGGCCACCACATCCATCACAGCCAGCTGATTCGAGCTAAGGAGATATCAATGCCAACTCGGTTTATGACCGACCCGGACCAGATGCGGGCAATGGCGGGCCGTTTCGACGTGC
>NZ_CAXUCH010000368.1:0-766 GCF_964249325.1 uncultured Mycobacterium sp.
CGCAAGCCGCGCTCAGCCACGCGCGCGCGGCCCGGGCCCGGTCCGGCCGGATCGCCGCGGTCCGGGAAGCCGTCGGCATTGCCGCCTACCACTGCGGCGATTGGGCGCAAGCGCTCGCCGAGCTGCGCGCCGCGCGCAGAATGGGCAGCAAATCCCCGCTACTTCCGCTGATCGCCGACTGCGAACGCGGTCTCGGCCGTCCCGAGCGGGCGATCGAACTGGCGAGAGGTCCCGAGGCGGCCCAGCTCAGTGGTGACGACGCCGACGAGCTGCGCATCGTGGCCGCCGGCGCCCGCGCGGATCTCGGCCAGCTCGAGCAGGCCCTGACCGTGCTGTCCACGCCGCAGCTCGATCCCACTCGTACCGGCTCGACCGCCGCGCGGCTGTTCTACGCCTATGCTGAAACGCTGCTGGCGCTGGGCCGCAGCGACGAAGCGCTGCAATGGTTTTTGCGTTCAGCGGCCGCGGATATCGACGGCGTCACCGATGCCGAAGATCGGGTTAGCGAGTTAGCCTGACGTGAAAACGCTTGCGCAGCAATACGATTGCTTGCTTATCGATCTGGACGGCACCGTCTTTCGGGGCCGTCAGCCCACCGACGGCGCGGTGGAGTCGTTAGACAAGGTGCATAGCCGAAAGCTGTTCATCACCAACAATGCGCTGGAGCAGCTGCCCGCCGAGCTCAGCGGCTGCGCCGCGCTGGTCAAGGTGCAGGCATCGTTCAACCGGCTGCGCGCGCTGCCGCGCGCGCTCGCGCGGCGGCCTC
>NZ_CAXUCH010000368.1:776-2984 GCF_964249325.1 uncultured Mycobacterium sp.
TTCATCACCAACAATGCGTCCCGCGGGGCAGACGAAGTCGCCGAGCACTTGCGTGATTTGGGCTTCGCGGCAACCGGCGACGACGTCGTCACCAGCGGCCAGGCCGCCGCGCATGTGCTCGCCGACCAGCTTCCGCCCGGCTCGCGAGTACTGGTTGTGGGCACCGATTCACTGGCCAATGAGATAGCGGCAGTCGGATTGCGGCCGGTCCGGTTGTGGCAAGACGAGCCGGTGGCCGTGGTCCAGGGCCACTCGCCCACTACAGGATGGCTCGATCTCGCTGAGGCCGCGTTGGCCATCCGCGCGGGCGCGCTGTGGGTGGCGGCCAATGTCGACCGCACCTTGCCCTCCGAACGCGGGCTGCTGCCCGGCAACGGGTCGATGGTTGCCGCACTGCAAGCGGCAACCGATGCCGAACCGCAAGTGGCCGGTAAGCCGGCGCCGACATTGCTGACCGATGCGGTGGCACGCGGCGACTTTCACGCCCCGCTGGTGGTCGGTGACCGCTTGGACACCGATATCGCGGGCGCCAACGCGGCAAAGCTGCCCAGTCTGATGGTGCTCACCGGGGTGAATTCGGCTCGCGACGCCGTTTATGCCGTGCCGTCGCAACGGCCCACCTACATCGCACACGACCTGCGCTCACTGCACCGGGACGCCGAGCAGCTCGCGGTTGCACCGCAATCGGCCTGGCGAGTCGAAACCCGTGACGGGACGGTGATGGTCAGCGCGAACGACGACACCAGCGCCGGGGATGGACTGTCGGTCGTCCGCGCCGTCGCCAGGGCGGTTTGGGACGCAGGCTGCGACGGCGACCATGTCACTATCGAGGCCGGCGACGAGCAAGCCCGCGACGCCCTGAGCCGCTGGTCCCTGCTCACCGACGAAGATCGGCTAGCGTAAAGAGCGCAATGACCCGCGCCGGCGACGATGCAGAGCGAAGCGATGAGGAGGAGCGGCGCAGTGACATACGACCCTGACCAGATCCGCGCTCAGATCAACGCGCTGCTCGCCGGGCTGCCCGATCTCGCGGACGATGAGAACAGCCTCGCCGAGGCCGACCTCGACGAGATCGCGCGCCGACTCTCCGAAGCGCACGACGTGCTGGTGCGCGCGCTGGAGTCGGCGGAGAAGGGCTGAACGCGCGTGGCACGGCGCGCCCGCATCGACGCCGAGCTAGTTCGGCGCGGGCTGGCGCGATCCCGTCAGCAGGCCGCGGAGTTGATCGGCGCCGGCAAGGTGAGTATCGACGGGATGCTGGCGGCCAAGCCGAGCACCAACGTGCCTGTCACCGCCGCCGTCACCGTCGCGCACGGTGACGACCGCAACTGGGTGTCGCGCGGTGCTCTCAAACTCATTGGGGCGCTTGATACGTTCGGCATTGCGGTCGAGGGACGACGCTGCGTCGATGCGGGCGCGTCGACCGGTGGGTTCACCGAAGTGCTGCTGGATCGGGGAGCGCGGGAAGTCGTCGCCGCCGACGTCGGCTACGGACAGTTGGCGTGGTCGCTGCGGTGCGATCCGCGGGTGGTGGTCGTCGAGCGCACCAACATCCGTGATCTGTCGCCTGCTGCCATCGGTGGCCCGGTCGACGTGGTGGTGGCTGACCTGTCGTTCATCTCGTTGCGCACTGTGTTACCGGCCTTGACTGGATGCGCGTGGCCGCACGCCGATATCGTTCCCTTGGTGAAGCCGCAGTTCGAGGTCGGGAAGGGTCAGGTCGGGCCTGGCGGTGTGGTGCATGACCCGAAGCTGCGCCGCGAGTCGGTGCTCGCTGTGGCGCGGCGGGCCGAGCAGCTGGGATGGCCCACTGTGGATGTCACAGCCAGCCCGCTGCCGGGCCCGTCGGGCAACGTCGAATACTTCTTGTGGCTCCGTGCCGAGGCGGACCGGCCGCTAACCGGCGAGGCGTTGGTTGACGCGGTACGGCACGCCGTCGACGAGGGGCCGCAATGACGCACGATCGTACGGTGCTGTTGGTGGTGCACACTGGACGCGAAGAGGTGACCGATACCGCGCGCCGGGTCGAAAAAACGCTGGCGGACAACGGGATTGGATTGCGCGCGCTGTCGGCTGAGGCGGTCGACCGGGGTTCGGTGCACCTGTCGCCCGACGACATGCGGGCGTTGGGCGTCGACATCGAGGTGGTCGACGCGGACCCTCGCGCCGCCGAAGGATGCGAACTCGTGCTAGTGCTCGGAGGTGACG
>NZ_CAXUCH010000369.1:0-2972 GCF_964249325.1 uncultured Mycobacterium sp.
CGACAATGCCCCACGCACCACCCATGACTTGACACCACCTACAGCCAGCTAGTCACAGCCGAGCCGCCGAATTGCCGGCAACCGTTCTGGTGTCCGGATGTCGGCGGTGGCGTACCACTAAGTGCCGACTGCAGAAATCGTTACAACTTTTCCCGTGCTAATTACTCAGGTTCGTCGCGCGGTAGATCGAGATTAGGTCGAGTCCACAACGAATTGGTGGGGTCAAAAAGCGCCTGGCACGGCATGGCGCTGCTGCTCACCGGCCCCTGATCGAGAACTGGCGCGAGCCCTCATCGATATCAGCAGTCCCGGCGTCGTCCTCTGTGGTGTTTCTCGGTGCAGTGATCAACGGGACTTCCACACCTTTTTGAAAGGACAAAGCCGTACTTTGAATCACCACCGCGGCAGCAAGCAGGCCTACCCATAGCCAGGCTTCACCCGGACCGATATGCGCGGCCGTATTTGTCTCAGGCAACGCCATGACGGAACGTATATCGCCGAGATACTATGTCAGCCGTCAGCGTCGCACCGCCAAATTGGTTGCCGGTTTTCGCGAATTGATCGCCGGATCGGTGCCGTGGCGCACATCGACGTCCGCCAGCCCGTGGGACTACACGCTCGACGCCAGGCCGCCGGCGGACGATTCCTGCTGCAGACTCGTGACGGTGTGGGGAAATGCACGCCGCATGACGGGCCCGCGGACGTCAAACTCGGCCTCGGTGAACTGGCAATGATCTACATGGGTGCGCATCGAGCGTCCGAACTTCACCGAGCGAACCGCATCACGGAATTGCGCAGCGGTGCGCTACGCAATCTGGATGCCGCCTTCGCTACCGAACGGGTACCGTACTGCGGCACGCTGTTCTGATACGGGTATCAAGTGTGGACTTACAACACGCTTGCCACGAATGCCCCTGACGCAAACCCACCTTCGACGATGGGCTATTTCGTCAGCAGCGAGAGCACGGTGCGGGTCAGCTTGCGCCGCGGCCAGCCGGTCCAGCCGTCGGCCGCTAACGCCGCGTTGGCGGCGTTGCGGCCGCAGGCGCCGTGCACCGATCCTCCCGGTGTAGCTGACGCGCTGCCCAGATACAGCCGCTCGACGGGTGTTTCGGCTCGGCCCATCCCCGGCGCGGGACGAAAGACCAGCATCTGCTGCAGTTGCGCGGTTCCGCCGTTGAGCGCACCGAGATGCAGATTCGCGTCACTGGCTTCCAGATCCGACGGGCGTTGCACCGATCGGTCAACCACATGCGACCCGAAGCCGGGAGCATGTTCTTCGATGACGTGGTCCACCGCTTTGGCCAGCCGTTCGGCTGAGTCGTCGTCGGCGACATTGCGCGGCAGATGTGTGTAAGCCCAAACACTTTCGGTGCCAGCCGGCGACCGGATCGGGTCGGCTGTGGTGGTTTGACCCAACAGCATGAAAGGATGTTCGGGCACCACCCGGGTGTTCAAATCGGCCATCCAACGCACTAACCCGTCCCCGTCGGCGCCGAGATGAACAGTGCCGACATGAGCTAAACTCTCTGCGCGCCAGGGAATCTTGCCGTCGAGCGCATAGTTGACCTTCACCACCGGCGGGTCCCAGACGAAATGCTCGAGCTCATCACGCAGACCAGCCGGGACGGCATCCGGTGGCAGCATGTCGCAAAACAGCCGCGGTGCGGTGACGTCGGCCACCACCGCACGGCGAGCCCGCACCGTTCGCCCGCCGCTGGTGGTCACCCCGACCGCCCGGCCACCTCGCACCTGGATCGTCGCGACGTTCTGATTGCACTCGATCTGTGCGCCGGCCGAGCAGGCCCGGTTGACCAGTGCTGCGGTCAATTGACCCGAACCACCGACCGGAACAGGCCATCCGACGTCTTGGCCGAGCATCGTCATCAGGAAACCGAACACGCCGCTGCCGGGCGCATCCGGCGGGACGTCGGCATGCATTGCATTGCCCAACAACAATAATCGCGGTGCCGCTCCGTCGAAGAGCTGCTCCACCATGGTGTTGGCCGGCTGCACCACCAGGTGCGCCAGCCGAACCGCATCCGACGTGCCGAGTTTGAGCAGCAGCCGGATCGTCGGAAACACCGGCGGGAACGGCGACAGCATTGCGTCCAGCAGCGGCGATTTGATCTTCTCCCACAACGTAACTATCCGCCACCAGTTTTCGCCGTCGGCTGGTTCCCTGCGCTCGAATTCTGTTGCGGTGCGGGCCGCGTCGCGGTAGAGGATGGGCGGATCGTCGTCGGTTGCGCTGGCCGGATGGGCGACGACCGCCGGTGCGTGCGACCACCGCAGCCCGTGGTCCTCCAGGTGCAGCGCGGCCATCGCCGGCGAGGCGACCGTCATCGGATAGAAGGAGCTGAACAAGTCGGTGACGTAACCCGGCGTCAGCTCGGCGCTGCGCACGGCCCCGCCGGGTTCTGGCTGAGCTTCCAGCACCAGCACGTCCCAGCCGGCGTCGGCTAGCATCGCCGCGGCAACCAGACCGTGGTGTCCGGCACCGATGACAATCGCGTCGACGGCTTCCGCCGTCATCACTTCACCTGGCTCGGCTCGAGGCGCTCGGCAAGCGCAGTCAGCCGCAAGATGCACTCGCGGTTGCGGGGATGGATGGCCATCAGTGTCAGCTGGTCGGGAATGAAGCGGATCGGTCCTTCGACCGGCACTTCGATCATCTCGACCCGGCAGCCGGTCGGTGTCTCGTGGAGGCGCATCGTTATCCGCGCTGCGCCGAACAACCCGAGCCCCGCGCGCAGCACCAGCTCACGCAGCGGCTCGCAACTTTCGACCTCGGTCTGGTCGTTGATCACCAGTGGCCACACCCCGATCGAGTGCCGGATAACAGAACCCGGCTCAGGCCAGTTCGAGTCGACGGCACGAGTACGGCTGTTGCCGACCACCCATTGGGTGTACGTCCACCCGTTGGCCAGCACGTCCCAGACTTGCTGGCATGAGGCGCGCACATCCCGCGT
>NZ_CAXUCH010000370.1:0-2944 GCF_964249325.1 uncultured Mycobacterium sp.
TCACGCTGCCCGGCAGCGGCCCGCGACCGTACGGCGGCTATTTCGACGAGGTGGTCGATGTGCTGGCCGAGGCTCTGAAAAGCAACGGCATCGAATACGCCGACGCGGTCGAGAAAGTCGTGGTGTACCCCCCCGGTAAGCAGGGCGAGCTCACCCTGTACGTGCGCCGTGGACTGCTGCCGCAGGTCGCCCAGCGACTGCGCGACGAGCCGCGACTGCGCTTCGAGCTATGCCTGGGCGTCAACGGTGTGCACTACCCCCACGAGAGCGGACGCGAACTCCACGCGGTCTACCCACTCAAGTCGATCACGCACAACCGCCGCATCCGGCTGGAAGTCGTTGCGCCGGACAGCGATCCGCATATCCCGTCGCTGTTTTCGGTCTACCCAACCAACGACTGGCACGAGCGTGAGACCTACGACTTCTTCGGCATCATCTTCGACAGCCACCCGTCGCTGACCCGCATCGAGATGCCTGACGACTGGCACGGGCATCCGCAACGCAAGGACTACCCGCTCGGCGGCATCCCGGTGGAATACAAGGGCGCGAAGATCCCCCCGCCCGACGAACGGAGAGCCTACAACTGATGAGCGAACCGACCGAGACGGTGTTGATGGCCGGCGGCCGAGATTGGGAAGAGGTTGTCCGGGCCGCCCGTGACGGAGATCCGGGCGACCGCATCGTCGTCAACATGGGACCCCAGCACCCGTCCACCCACGGCGTGCTGCGGTTGATCCTGGAGATCGAGGGCGAAACCGTCACCGAGGCCCGCTGCGGAATCGGCTACCTGCACACCGGCATCGAGAAGAACCTGGAATACCGCTACTGGACCCAAGGCGTCACCTTCGTGACCCGGATGGATTACCTGTCACCGTTTTTCAACGAGACCGCCTACTGCCTGGGTGTGGAGAAACTGCTCGGCATCACCGATCAGATCCCCGAGCGCGTCAACGTCATCCGGGTGATGATGATGGAGCTCAACCGAATCTCGTCGCATTTGGTGGCGTTGGCGACCGGCGGCATGGAGCTGGGCGCGATGACCGCGATGTTCCTCGGTTTCCGGGAACGCGAACTGGTGCTCAACCTGTTCGAGTTGATCACCGGATTGCGAATGAACCACGGCTACATACGGCCCGGCGGCCTGGCGCAGGATCTGCCGGACAACGCGGTCACCGAGATCCGCAAGTTTTTGGACCTGATGCCGCGTCGGCTGCGCGACCTGGAGGACTTGCTCAACGAGAACTACATCTGGAAGGCCCGCACTCAAGGCATCGGCTACCTGGACCTGGCCGGGTGCATGGCGCTGGGTATCACCGGGCCGATCCTGCGCTCCACCGGGCTGCCTTACGACCTGCGACGCGCCGAACCGTATTGCGGCTACGAGAACTACGAGTTCGACGTCATCACCGACGATGGTTGTGATGCCTACGGGCGCTACATCATCCGCGTCAAGGAGATACACGCGTCGCTGAAGATCGTCGAGCAGTGTCTGGACAAGTTGAAGCCCGGCCCGATCATGGTCGAGGACCGCAAGATCGCCTGGCCCGCGGATCTGAAAGTAGGCCCCGACGGACTGGGCAACTCACCGGAGCACATCGCCAAGATCATGGGCAGTTCGATGGAAGCGCTGATCCACCACTTCAAGCTGGTGACCGAGGGCATCCGCGTGCCGCCGGGCCAGGTGTATGTGGCGGTGGAGTCGCCGCGCGGCGAGTTGGGCGTGCACATGGTCAGCGACGGCGGCACCCGCCCCTACCGGGTGCACTACCGCGATCCATCGTTCACCAACCTGCAGGCCGTCGCCGCGATGTGCGAGGGCGGCATGGTCGCCGACGTGATCGCTGCGGTCGCCAGCATCGACCCGGTGATGGGCGGGGTCGACCGGTGACCGGCCCGCAAGGCGCGCCGGTGTTCCTTCACCTGGGCCCTCCACCCGAAGAGCCCGGGCAGTTCGTCGTCGAAGGCGCACCCGAGTCGTATCCGCCGGAAGTCAAGGCACGGCTGGAAGTCGACGCCAAGGAAATCATCGGCCGCTACCCCAATCCCCGTTCGGCGATATTGCCGCTGCTGCACTTGGTGCAGTCCGAAGACTCCTACCTCACCCCCGCCGGTTTGGAGTTCTGTGGTGAACAGCTTGGGCTCACCGGCGCGGAAGTCGCTGCGGTGGCGAGCTTTTACTCGATGTACCGCCGCGGGCCCACCGGCGACTATCTGGTCGGGGTGTGCACCAACACGTTGTGCGCCATCATGGGCGGCGACGCCATCTTTGAGACGCTGGTCAACCATCTCGGCGTCCGCAACGATCAGACCACCCCAGACGGCAAGATCACCCTCCAGCACGTGGAGTGCAACGCCGCCTGCGATTACGCGCCGGTCGTGATGGTCAACTGGGAGTTCTTCGACAACCAGACACCGGAGTCGGCGCGCGAACTGGTCGACGCGCTGCGCTCCGGTAAACCACCGCGGCCAACTCGCGGCGCTCCGCTGTGCCCCTTTCGGCAGACCGAACGCATCCTCGCCGGCTTTCCCGACCAGCGGACCGACGAGGGTCAGGGCGGTGCGGGCGACGCCACCTTGGCCGGGCTGCGGGTGGCGAAGGAAAACGACATGGAAGCCCCACCACCACCGTCGGGGGACGGCCGCTGATGGCTATTTCCACACCGTTGACCCCAGTCCTCACCCGCTATTGGGACGACCCGCAGTCGTGGACGCTGGAAACCTACCGCCGCCATGAGGGTTATCTGGCCCTGCAAAAAGCCCTTGACATGGAACCCGACACGGTGCTGCAAACCGTCAAGGACTCGGGGCTACGGGGCCGCGGCGGTGCGGGTTTTTCCACCGGGACCAAGTGGTCGTTCATCCCGCAAGGCGACGACGGCCCGGCCGCAAAGCCCCACTACCTGGTGGTCAACGCCGACGAATCCGAACCCGGCACCTGTAAAGA
>NZ_CAXUCH010000371.1:0-2938 GCF_964249325.1 uncultured Mycobacterium sp.
CCGCCCCGGTGAACCAGCGCCCGCGCCTAGGGCGGAGCCGCCCACCCCGACGCGCCCACAGGAGCCGGCGCCCACAACGCCACGCGGGGCCGAACCGCCCGCCGGCCCCCACGAACCTGCGACTGTCGGAGAGCCGCCGGTGCCGGGGAGTGGGCATGAACCGGCACCGGTTGCTGCGGGCCATTCGGTACCTGCACCCGCCGCGCCGGCTGAAAAGCTGCCCGCACCTGGCGCCCAGGTAGCCTCTCCGCCGCACACGCCGATCGCGCCCGAGAGCTACCCAGCCCAATCAACCCCAGCCAGCGCGCATTCACCACAATCTGCGCCAATATCGCCGCTCCACGAACCGATTCCCGACTCCTATCCCGGTGGGGGGCAGCCACCAGAACCACCACCGTCCCACGGCCCCGGCGAACCGGAAGCCTCAGGTGATGGTCATGGCGGCGGTGAGGGTAACGGCCACGGCCCGCACGAGCCGGGTGACGGATCAGCGCCCGACCATGACGGAGGGCAACCGGATGACGCACCAGCGAGCGGCTTGACTGACGAAAAGCGAGACGAAATTCTTGCTATGGAAAAAGGTACTCGCCCGGATCCCTCTGAGTATTTGTCACCAGAGTACATTGAGCATCATCTTGAGAAGTTCCACGACGGCGCAGCCCGATTCATGCCTGAAACAAACCTTGACAAGTATGGCATCGCTCAGCGGGACGGAACATCATTTGTCATGCCAAAAAGCGAAGCAGACGACTTGATTGAAGCGACTCGAGGAGATCCGCGCGCACTGGAGAAAGCACTAGGCCTGAGAGAAGGATTCCTCGACTCACACAAAATCGTTAGAATCGATATACCGCGGCCACAGGAATTCAACTTGCGGGTTCCGTCCGGGAATGAAGCGGGCGCCAATGAACAGTGGATCCCCGGTGGTTTGTTGCCTGATGGCGCGTCGGAAGCAGTTATTGACGGCGGACGAGTACCAGAAGATGGTTATACTAAATCTGACATCACTAACTAGAAGAAGGGTGTCATGAAATTCAACGATACCTATTTTTCACGGGAAGATCGCTACTCGCTCGGCATAGAAACGACATCCGGTCGCTACTATGCATCGATACCGGTCAGTAATGGCATCGTGGACTACGAGGAGTATTACGAGATCACGCCGGAGCAGTATCGTGCATTTTTGGACGACAGGCACGCAGCAATTGACTTCGTCGAAGCTTGTCGACGGCGCGAACACGATGAACTTCTCTTGGAACAGCCGGGTAGTAACCGTGGAACGCCGGTTTAATGAGAACCCCTGCGGCGGCAAGTCGTGAAGATGAAATGACAATATTTGGTTCAGCGGCGTGACTAAAGGCGGCGTGGTCGATCTCTCCGGTAGTTAGTCAATGCGGTCGAGTAAGTGCCCGATGTCAGCAGCGTTCAGTCTTCCGTGGCCCGCTTTCCTTGATGGATTGAGATTCCGACAATCTGTGAGAGCTTACCCAGGCGTTATTTACCGTCTGCCAGGACGGCACCCGGGTTGGGATTACGTTGGCGACCAGCTAGCCAGTTCCTGTCAGTTGTTACCCCGTCAGCCGTGTCACCCCTGGCCGCCACACTGCACGCATGCTCGATCTCTTCCTACCGCTGGAATGCGGCGGCTGCGGCGCGCCATCGACGCGCTGGTGCGAGACCTGCGCCAGGGAGCTGGAGGTAGCGCCGGACGCGCCGCACGTCGTCAGCCCGCGCGTCGACCCGCTGGTGCCGGTGTTTGCGCTCGGCCGCTACGCCGGTGCGCGGCGGCAAGCGATCGTGGCGATGAAGGAGCACGGCCGCACCGACCTGGTACAACCGATGGCGCACGCGCTGGCCATCGGCGTGCATCGGCTGCTCACCTGGGGCATGGTCGACACCCCGTTGACGATCGTGCCCGCGCCGACACGTAAGTCCGCAGCGCGTCGGCGCGGCGGTGACCCCGTCGCGCGCATGGCAGCCGTGGCGGTCGCCGGCCATCCCGACATCACGATGATGCAGGTATTGCGGATGAGAGAATTCGCGCGCGACTCGGCGGGCTTGGGCACCAGCGCGCGTGAGCGGAATATCGCTGGCCGGGTGCTGCTGCGCCGCCGGCGGCCGTCGACCCGAAACGAGGTGCTGCTGGTCGACGACATCGTCACCACCGGCACGACCGCGCGCGAGTCCGTCCGTGTCCTGCACACCGCTGGCATCCGGGTCGCCGCCGTGCTGGCGATCGCAGCCGCCTGATAGCCGCCTGAGCCAATCGTGAACAACTCGAAACAGCGCGACGAAAGTACTGGCACTTCGACGTGAACACGGGCTACGGTCGGGTCAAGCATCCGTGAACATCTCACGGCGGCGCTCATCTAGAGAACCAAGCGCCACTTCGCCGACAACGGTAGGAGGTGAGTTCTCGACACCCGTCACCGGCGGGCGGCCTGCATAAAAATCCATGACCCCGTCGGCGCCCATCTGAAAGCCGGGCACGCGAACGCGTGCGACGCGAGAGAAACGAGTTGTCAAGAATGTCAAGGCAAACCGTGGATTCCGGCCAGGTACTGGCCGACACAGACGAGCAGGCCGAACCGACACCCCGAGCTGAGGTAGTGGTCAAGAGCCGCAACGTCGAGATCCCCGATCATTACCGCGTCTACGTCTCGCAGAAACTCGCCCGCCTGGAGCGGTTCGATCGCTCTATCTATCTTTTCGACGTCGAGCTTAAACACGCGCCCAACCGGCGTCAGCGCAAATCGTGTCAACGGGTCGAAATCACCGCCCGCGGCCGGGGCCCGGTGAGGCGCGCTGAGGCCTGCGCAAACAGCTTCTACGCGGCGTTCGAGACAGCGGTCGACAAGCTGGAAAACCGCCTGCGACGCGTCAAGGACCGCCGCAAAGTCCACTACGGCGACAAAACCCCCGTTTCGTTGTGTGATGT
>NZ_CAXUCH010000372.1:0-1721 GCF_964249325.1 uncultured Mycobacterium sp.
GCACGCGCCGCCACAGTTCGCGGCCTTCGTCAATTGCTTGCGGCAGCGCTTCGATGCGGGCGTCGGTCAGCACCACGTCGGCGACCGTGTGGGCCGGGTCGCTGCCGCGCGCCACCACCCCGATGCCGACGGTGGCGGCCCGGATCGCGGCGGCGTCGTTGGAGCCGTCGCCGACCATCGCGCATACCCGACCGGTCCGCTCCAGAGTCTGGACGATCTGCACCTTGTTTTCCGGCGACATCCGGGCGAACACCACCCGCTCCGCGACCGCGTGCTCCTGGTCCTTGCGCGACATCGCGTCCCACTCCGAGCCGCTGATGACCTGATCGAGTGTCACCGGCATGCCCAGCTCTGCGGCGATCGCCGCGGCGGTAAGCGGGTGATCGCCGGTGATCAGCCGGAGGGCCACGTCTCGCTCCTGCAGATCCGCAAGTAGCCCCTTGGCTTCGGGCCGCGGAGTATCGGAGAGCCCAAGCAGCCCGACCATCGTCAACTCGTCGGCGCACAAGTCGGCGATCGCATCGTCGGGGTCGTCGTCGACGGCTCGCATCTGTCCGTGGTTCAGCTGCCGCCGCGCCACCGCGATCACCCGCAATCCGCTGGTCGCCAGCTGGCGGACGGTGTCGTCCATGCCGGGGCCGACGTTTTGGCAGCGGGCCAACACCACCTCCGGTGCGCCCTTGACGGTCAGCTCGTCGTCGGTCACCGATGCGGAGAACGACCTGCCGGAGCGGAACGGCAGATGGGCGTCGGGTTCGCCTGCGGGGTGTGAACCGTTGACGGCCAGCGCGGCCTCGGTGATGGCGACATCGGTGGCGTGGATCTGCGGGCCGCCGTTGGCAGTCGGGGCGGCGTGTGCGGCGCACCGCAACACCTCTTCGCGGGAGTAGCCGTCGACGGTATGGACCTGCGCTACCCGCAGCCGGTTCTCGCTCAGCGTGCCGGTTTTGTCGAAGCAGACCACGTCGACGCGGCCCAGCGCCTCCACCGATCGTGGCACCCGCACCAGCGCGCCGAAGTTGGTCAGTCGCCGGGCGGACGCCTGCTGGGCGAGTGTGGCCACCAGCGGCATGCCTTCGGGCACGGCAGCCACGGTGACGGCGATGCCGCTGGCCACCGCCTCGCGTAATCCTCTGCGGCGCAACAAGCCCAGCGCACTGACCAATGCGCCGCCGGTGGCGCTGATCGGCCAAGCCCGGTTGGTGAGTTGGCTGAGCTGGTGTTGCAGCCCGATTTCGGGCAGTTCGCCGGACACCAGCTCGGCGGCGCGCCGCACCTGAGTTTCGGGTCCGACCGCGGTCACCAGCGCCACCCCGGTGCCCGCTACCACGGTGGTTCCGGCGTAGAGCATGCAGCGCCGCTCGGCCAGGTCGGCGCCAGGTGTGGGATCCACCTGCTTTGGCACCGACAGTGATTCACCGGTGAGCGTCGATTCGTCGACCTCAAGGTCTTCTTCCTCGATCAGCCGTGCGTCGGCGGGTACCACCTCATGCGTGCGTACCTCGATCACGTCGCCTGGCCGCAGTTGCTCGGCAGGCACCATGGTGTAGACCGGTGTTCCGTCTGCTTCGGTGCGGACCTTGCGGGCCGGCGGAACTTGTTGTGCCAGCAGGCGATTCAGCCGGTTCTCGGCGCGCAGTCGCTGGCTGGCCGCCAGGATCGAATTTCCGGTCAGCACCGAACCCACCATCACCGCGTCCACGGGCGAGCCGAGCACCGCG
>NZ_CAXUCH010000372.1:1733-2798 GCF_964249325.1 uncultured Mycobacterium sp.
ATTCGGCCCGCACGGCCTTGATGAACTGCCAGACAGCCCGACTCGGGGTTCCGGTCACCTGGGCGCCACGTTGGGCGGTGGCCAGCGCACGCGTCGCCATCGGCCGGTGCCGCGGCTGAGCCACTTCTTCGGGCGGCGGCAACATCTTGCGGACCTGTTCGACCGACATCGCGTGCCACTCGTGGACGGGCGCGGGGATCGGGGTGGGCGCCGAAACCACCCGGCGCGCCAGCAGATAGCCGGACAGCAGACCAGCCGCCGCACCGGTGGTCACCGGGCCGGGCCCGCGGCCGCGCACACCGGGCAGCATGAACAGCGCACCCAAAGCCGAAGCGCCCGCTGCTATCTCCATGCCGCGCCGGCTCGCCGCCTTGGCCGCCGGAAGCGCGTGCAATACCCGCCAAGCCGCCGCGAGGTCGGGCAGTATCAAGTCCGCATGCCAAGGCGGCGGTTGCGTTTCGTCGGTGGGCATCACGCCCAGAGCCAAGTCAGCAGATGAAAGTGCTTGGGCCGCAGCCGAAGACAACACTGCGACGGTGTGGCCGTCGCATTGGCAGGCGGCAACCGCGGCGGCCAGCGCATCGTCGAGCGACCCGCCGCCAAGCGGCTGGATTTCGTCGAACGCCGGGCGCAGTTCGCCGAGATCTTCGGTGTCGACCGAGATCAGCTCGATCCCGGAATGGCGGGCTTCGGTAACCACGCCCGACGCCCGCGGGTCGTGCGCGGGGCAGATCAGCGCCTCGACGTCACCTGCGGCTCGCTGCCTTGGCGTGCCGGGCACCCGGTGCCAGCCGGGACGCAGGTCGGCATCGTCGAGCAAGGCCTGGGCGCGGGTCCACGCCGCGGGGATCTCGTCTTCGTCGGCGCCGCGTACGCGTACCACTCGCAACCGGTCCGTGCACAGCACCCGGGGATCGACGATCAGCGCGTCCACCCGATCCAGCGTGCGTAGGCTTTCCCGGCGCAGCGGCAGCACCGCATGCCGGTCGGCCAATCCCTGTCCGAGCGTGGCCGCGAACGACTCGCGGGTGGTGCGGCCGGCCTTGGGCGCGGTCACCAGCGTCG
>NZ_CAXUCH010000373.1:0-2767 GCF_964249325.1 uncultured Mycobacterium sp.
GCGCTGCGCCGCCTCGACGTCGGCGTTGGCAAGCGCCTGGGCATCGGCGGCCAGGGTCGCGGTGGCGTTTGCGTGGGCGATCGCATCGCCCACGTTGGTGGACCGCTTATCCAGGGCGGCCTGCAGGTGCCGGCTCGCCTCGGCGAGCCGGGTGCGCGCCTCGGGACCGATGCTGCCCCGTCGGGTGTCGACGTAGTCGGAGACCGCACGCACCCGCGACTGCGCGGTGAACAACGCCTGCTCCAGGGTGCGGCGGAGCCGGTCTGCGCTGGCCTGCTCCTCGGCGACCGTGGCCAGCAGCCGGTCCAGCTCGGCGTGTGCCTTGCTCAACCGGGTGAAAGTACCCAGGGGATCGGTGGAGCCGCCGGCGCGCGCGGCGTCGACGGCCGTGACCGCCGCGTCGCGGGCAGCAGCCAGCGCACCGGCATGCGGGGCGTCCGCTTTCCGCAGATAGGCGTTGGCTTGCTCGATACCCGCCTGCACGTCGGCGATCATCGACGGCAACTGCTCGACAGCGCGGTGAATGTCGCTGGAGGCGTTGTCGACCGCGTCGAGCAGGGCACGGGCCTGGGCGAGCGCCGATTCGGCGGCGCGCACGGCGTCGACCAGGGCGCTCTGCTGCCCACTGACCGCCCGGGTGGCCAGTTCGCGTGCCCGGCTGATGGTTTGCTCGGCGAACGCCACCCGCTCCTTGGCAGCCGCGGTGTTGCCAGACACGGAAGCCAATGCGGCAGCGTCGAATTCGTCGTGCAAATCGGCCAGCCGCTGTTCTGCCGGGGCGAGGCGGGCGGTGAGCTCGACAACCTGCTGGGTCAGCCCGTCCAGCCGCGCGGGCGCGTTGATCACCAAGTCACGCAACTGCTCGAAGGCCTCCCGCTGCGATTCCAATTCGCGGTCAGCCCGCGCCGCCGACACGATCACATTGGTCAGGAGCTCCCGGCGCTGCTCGGGTGTCTCGGGTATTGCGTCGTCGAGTTGTTGGCGGACGTTGAACGCTTGTCTCAGCGCCGCTTTGGCGTTGTTGACCGCGCGGGTGAACGGCTCGGTGCGCTCTTTGCCGAACTCCTCGATTGCCAGGGCCAGTTCGTTGGAGCTGGTGCGCACCGCGTTGTCGACCTCGACCACCTTCGATCGTGACAAGTCGTCGAGCGCGTCCAGCGGTAGCGCGGCAAGCGCATTGGGATCGGTGGGGTCAGCCCGCCGCGCTGCGGCCACCGCGGCGGCGCGGCGTCGCCTGCGCCGGTAACGCATGACAACCACCAACACCAGCACCGCAACCGCGACGACGCCCAACGCGATCAGCAGTGGCGCCCAGGCCGACGAACCGGGCGGCCGATCAAGCCCGTTGGCGGCGGCCACCGCGGCGCCGCTCCAGTCGCTGCGATGTAGCGCGGGTTCAATCTGGGTGCGCCGCAGATCGTCGACCTGACTCGAGTTGATGCTCTTCACCGTCGACGGAACCAGAAAGGCATAGGAGCGGTCGACGGTCGCCACCGCCAGCAATGCGTCGTAGTCGCCCAGGTCGCTTTGGCTGCGGATGCTCTGCGCCCAGCTCACCGCGCCTTGCCCGGAGAACGTGTCGACGTAGACCACCCAGAGCCGGACGTGGCGATCGGTATAGAGCTTGTTCACCGCCGCCTCGACAGCGCCGCGACCCGAGCCGCTCAATGCACCCGCGTCGTCGGTGACGTAGTCGGATAGCCGGAACGGCGGTTGCGCGGCGGCCACCGGTGCCAACAGCAATGCCGTAGCCAAGACGGCCAGGATCACGCCGAGTGGGCGAGGTATGCGCATGCTCGCCAATGTAGCGACGCCGTGCGCCGTTCGATGCTGGGCGGTTTTGGCAGACTGTCGCTCAATGAACGAGCAGGAGCCCTACGACGACTTCGACCGCCAGCGGCGGGTGGCCGAAGCGCCGAAGACCGCGGGCCTGCCCGGCACCCAAGGCCAGCACCGCACCGATTTCGCCCGCGACCGGGCCCGGGTGCTGCACAGCGCCGCGCTGCGCCGGCTGGCGGACAAGACCCAGGTCGTCGGGCCCAGGGAAAGCGACACCCCACGCACCCGGCTGACCCACTCGCTGGAAGTGGCCCAGATCGGCCGCGGCATGGCGATCGGGCTGGGATGCGATGCCGATCTGGTCGACCTGGCCGGGTTGGCGCACGATATCGGGCATCCGCCGTACGGCCACAACGGCGAACAGGCCCTCGACGAGGTCGCAGCCGAATGCGGCGGGTTCGAGGGCAATGCGCAAAACTTCCGCATCCTCACCGGCTTGGAGCCCAAAGCCCTGGACTCCCAAGGACATAGCGCCGGACTGAACCTGACCCGGGCGGCGTTGGATGCGGTCACCAAATATCCGTGGACGCGTGCCGAGGGCCGCGGCAAGTTCGGTTTTTACGACGAGGACCGCGACGCGGCCGCCTGGGTGCGTGACGGCGCACCGCCGAAGCGGGCGTGCCTGGAGGCGCAGGTGATGGACTGGGCCGACGACGTCGCGTATTCGGTGCACGACGTCGAGGACGGTGTCGTCTCCGGACGCATCGACCTGCGGGTGCTCGCCGACGACGACGCCGCCGCAGCGCTGGCCACGTTGGGCGAGACCGCGTATCCGCGGCTAGGCGCCGACGACTTGGCGGCCGCCGCGCAGCGGCTGTCAGGGCTTCCGGTGGTCGCCGCGGTCGGCAAGTATGACGCCACGCTCGCGGCCGCGGTCGCGCTCGGCGGCGACTGCCAGGTGGAGGGTCAGGGTCGTTTTCCCTGCCCC
>NZ_CAXUCH010000374.1:0-2761 GCF_964249325.1 uncultured Mycobacterium sp.
AAGTTGATCCGCGCCGCCGGCAGCCCCGGATCGACCGGCACATAGGCCGCCCCCGTCTTGAGCACCGCCAACATCGCGACGACGGCCTCTGCCGAGCGCTCCACCAGCAATGCCACCCGCTGCCCCGGCCCCACCCCGTGGTCGGCCAGCAGGTGGGCCAACCGATTCGCGGCCTGCTCCACGTCCCGATAGGTCCACGACCGAGCCCCGCAGCTGATCGCCACGGCCTCCGGGGCACGCGCCACTTGAGCGGCGAACAACACCGGAATCGACGCCCCCGCCGTCGCTGTCGGCGCGGTCAACACCATCCGGTTACCGATCTCATTGAGATGGTGGTGCTCGGCCTCGTCGAGCACATCGATCGACGACAGCGGCCGGGTCGGATCGGCGGTGATCGCCGCCAGCAGCCGCTCAAAACGCTCGATCAGGGTGTGGATTCCGGCCGCGTCGAACACATCGGTGTCGTATTCGACCCGAAGTCCTAGTTGGATTCCCGGCCCGGCCACCACCGCCAGTGGGTAATGGGTGGATTCGTGGATGCTGAACTCGGTGATGGCCACCTCGCGATCGACCGCCAACGCGGCGGTGTCGATCGGGTAGTTCTCGTAGACGAGCAAGGTGTCGAACAACCGGTCGTGACCGGTGATCCGGTGGATCTCCGCTAGCGCCAGATGCTGATGCTCCAGGGTGTGGTTGTGGGTCTTCTGTAGCTGATCCAGCAGCTCGGCGGTGGTGGTCGCCGCCGTGAGCTTCGCCCGCACCGGCACCGTGTTGATCAAGAGGCCCACCATCGCCTCCGCGCCAGCCACCTCGGCGGGCCGCCCCGACACCGCGGTGCCGAACGCCACATCATGCTGGCCGGTCAACAAGCACAGCAACTGTGCGAACGCGCCCTGTAACACGATGTTGACGGTGGTCTGGCGCGAGCGGGCCAGCTCGGCAAGGGCTTGAGTGGTCTGCTCTGGCACCCGAACCCATGCCATGCCTCGCCGCCCCAGGCCCACCCGGTCTGGTGGGCCCACCAAGGTGGGGGTGTCAAAACCGGCGAGCACCTCGGCCCACGCCGCGCGGGCGGCATCCAGGTCACGATCGGCCAGCCAGGCAACAAATCGCCGATACGACGAGGCCTCAGGCAGCCGCTGCCCGGAGTAGCCGGCGAACAATTCCTGTAGCAGGATCGGCAGCGACCAGCCGTCGAGCACGATGTGGTGATTCGTGAGCACCAACCGGTGCCGATCAGCTGCCGTGCGGATCAACGCCGCCCGAAACCCCGCCTGATGGGTAAGGTCGCACACCGCGGCGCGTTCGGCGGCACACAGCGCCTGCACCTGCTCATCGCCGGCTTCGGGATCGAGCTCGACATCGCGCCACGGCGCCACCGGGTCAGCGGGGATGACTTGCACCGGCTGCTCGAACTGTGCGCAGAAGCGGGCCACCAGGTTCGGATGCCGGGTCACCACCATGTGCACCGCCTCACGCAGCCGAGGCGCATCTAGGGGGCCGGTGATGGTGATATCCAGCTGCACCGCATACACATCCTCGCCGGATTCCTTTGCGGCAGTGGTGTGGAACAGCAGTCCCTGCTGCAGCGGGGTCAACGGCAACACGTCGGCGATCTGGTATTGCCGGCCCAGCTCGTCGATTTGCTGCTGGCTCAGCCGAGCCGGCACGATATCCGACGGCGTCAACCCGCCTCCGCCGGATCGCACATGCGCGCAGATGCCGCGCAATGCCTCAAACCACAACCGGCTCAACCGGTCAATCGCCGCGTGATCAAGTGCCGAGGGCGCCCACGACCAGTTGGCGCGCAACCGCGGGACGGCATCGGTGTCGGCGGTGACGGCATTGAGCTCGACCGTGTGGGCCAACGTCATAGGTATTGCCGCAGCTGCCCCGGTCAGCGCTACGCCCTGCGGGCTAAGCCGCCACAAATCATCGGAAAGCTCAGCCGAAGCGGCCAGCCGGCCCAAATAGTTAAACCCGATCGGCGGGTCGGAGCCGGCCAACTCGACATCGGGGTTCAGATAACGCAGCAGACCATAGGCCAGCCCGTCGGGCAGGGCGCGCAGCTGCTCTTTGGCGTCTTTGATCAGCCGCCCCAATCCCGCCTGCCCTGCGGACACCTGCCCCCAGTCGAGCCCACCGACCGTTAACGACACCGGGTACTTCGTGGTAAACCAGCCCACTGTGCGCGACAGGTCCACATCGGCGCCCAGCTCCTCGTGCCGGCCGTGGCCCTCCACGTCAATGCCGATCGGGGTACCGGGGTTGCCTAAAAATTCCGCCATCGCCAAGGCGAACCCGATCACCAAAATGTCGTGGATCCCGGCGTGAAACGCCGCCGGCACCTCACCGAGCAGCATCCGGGTGGTCTGTGCATCCAGCTCCACCGACAAATGCCCGGCCGTACCGCTGGCAGCGCCGGCGGAGTCGCCGCCACCCGGCGCCACCGCTCCGCCTGCGCCACCACCTCAGGGGCTTGCGCGTGTTCATATAGCAGCGCCGCCCATCGGGCAAACGACGTCCCGCCCGCCGGCAGTGCGATCGGCTGCCCACTGTGATGCTGGGCCCAGGCGATATTGAGGTCCTCCAGCAGGATCCGCCACGACACCCCATCGACGGCCAAATGGTGAATGATCACCACCAACTGGGCGGCGTCAGCCACCCACAGCGCGCGAAGCATCACCCCGGCGGCTGGGTTGAGCCGCGCCCGCGCCGCGATCAGCGACTCATCGGACAGCATCTTCACCGTGTGCAGACA
>NZ_CAXUCH010000375.1:0-1286 GCF_964249325.1 uncultured Mycobacterium sp.
CCAGGTGCTGGTGCTCAAGGGTGTGGTTATGGACGCTTTGCAGCTGCTCGAGCAGATCGACGGTGCTGGTCGCCGCGGTGATGTTCGCCCGCACCGGCACCGTGTTGATCAACAACCCCACCATTGAGTCGGCGCCGACCACCTCGGCGGGCCGTCCCGACACCGCGGTGCCAAAAGCCACATCGTGCTGGCCAGTCAGCGAGCACAGTAACTGCGCCCAGGCGGCCTGCAGCACGGTGTTGACGGTGGCATGAGACGAGCGGGCCAGCTCGCCCAGCGCCCGGGTGATCTGCTCCGGCACCCGAACCAGTTCAACGCCTCGGGGCCCCAACTTCAGCCGGCCCGGCGGGCCGACCAGGGTGGGGGTGTCACAACCGGCGAGCACCTCGCGCCACGCTGCGCGAGCGGTGTCACGGTCTCGATCGGCCAGCCAGGTGACAAACCGGCGATATGGTGCGGTCGCGGGCAGTCGCTGCCCGAAATAGCCGGCGAATATTTCTGCCAGCAAAATCGGTATCGACCAGCCGTCGAGCACGATGTGGTGATTGGTCAGTACAAACCGGTGCCGGTCTGCGCCGGTGCGGATCAAGATCGCCCGAAAAGCTGGCTCATCGGCCAGCTCACACACCGCGGCGCGTTCGGCGGCACATACCCGCTGGACCTGCTCTTCGACGTCCGGGTCGGCGGTGTTGGCGTCGAGCTCCACATAGTCCCAGGGCGCCACCGGATCGGCCGGGATGAGCTGCACCGGTGCATCGAATTGGTCGCAGAATCGGGCCGCCAGGTGGGGGTGTCGGGTGATCACCGTGTGCACCGCATCGCGCAGCCGGTGCGGGTCAAGCGGGCCGGTGATGGTGATGTCCAGCTGCACCGCATACAGATCGTCGCTACCCCGCGCGCTGCTGGCGTGAAAGAGCAGGCCCTGCTGCAGCGGGGTCAGCGGCAACACGTCAGCGATGCGGTATTGCCGGCCCAGCTCGTCGAGCTGCTGTTGGGTCAGCCGGGCGGGGACGATATCCGAGGGAGTCAACCCGCCCCCACCACGCCGGACGTGCGCGCAGATCCCGGCCAGGGCCTCGAGCCACAGCTGGCTGAGCTGGCTGACTCGGGCCTGATCCAGCGCCGACGGCGCCCAGGTCCAGGTGGCGTGCAGCTTTGGGCCGGCGTCGGATTCGACGGTGCCGGCGTTGAGCTCAACGGTGTGCGCCAGCGGCAGCGGGATCGCCGCGGCCGCACCGGTGACCGCCAAGCCGTCCTGGCTGATCCGCCAGAAATCATCAGAAAGC
>NZ_CAXUCH010000375.1:1296-1724 GCF_964249325.1 uncultured Mycobacterium sp.
CCCCAGATAGTTGAACCCGATCGGCGGGTCGGAACCTTCCAAATCAACATCGGGGTTCACATACCGCAACAACCCATAGGTCAGCGGGTGCGGCAGGGCGCGCAGCTGCTCCTTGGCGCTCTTGATCCCCGCCCCTAGCGAAGCCGCGCCGACGGCCACCTGCGCCCAATCGAGCCCACCGACCGTCAACGCCACCGGGTACTTGGTGGTAAACCAGCCCACCGTGCGGGACAGATCAATATCGGCGCCCAGCTCCTCATGGCGCCCATGGCCCTCCACGTCGATACCGATCGGCGCGCCGGGGTTGCCTACAAATTCCGCCACCGCCCACGCGAACCCGATCAACAAAATGTCTTGCACCCCGGCATGAAACGCCGCCGGCACCTCACCCAGCAGTATGCGGGTGGTCTCGACGTCCAGCCGGGGGT
>NZ_CAXUCH010000375.1:1734-2759 GCF_964249325.1 uncultured Mycobacterium sp.
ATCCACCCCCGGCTGGACCGTCGGCAACACCGCGGGGGTGCCCGCCACCTGCCGCCACAGGTCCGCCTGCTCCACGACGTGCGGGCGGCGCGCATGCTCAGCGAGCAGCGACGCCCACCGGGTAAACGACGTCCCAGTCGCCGACAACACCACCGGCTGCCCGGCCTGGCGCTGGGCCCAGGCGAGGTTGAGGTCCTCCACCAGGATCCGCCACGACACCCCGTCGATGGCCAAATGGTGAACGATCAACACCAACTGCCTCGTGGAGGCTGCCCACAGCGCGCTGAGCATCACCCCGGCGGCTGGGTTGAGCCGCGCCCGCGCTGTTACCAGCGCCTCATCGGAGATAACGTCCGTCGATTGCAGGCAAACGCCGGCATCCACCGACCCGGCCTCGGGCACGGTCAACACCCAGCCGCCGGCGCCGTCGTCGGCGACGCGGGCCCGCAACATGGCATGCCGATCCAGCAGCGCCTGCAGCAACACCACCACGTCGGCCTGGCTCACACCCGCGGGGGCCTGCAGCAGCATCGTCTGGTTGAACAGCTCAACCGGGCCCTCCACACTCTGCAGCCAGCGCATGATCGGTGTCGGGACCACCTGGCCCACACCATCATCGACCGGGCCCGCCACACCGTCCGTCACCACGGCCACCCGGGCCAGCCGGGCCACTGTCTGCTCGACGAAAATGTCGCGCGGCCGACACATCAGGCCCGCGGCACGCGCCCGCGCCACCACCTGCATCGACAAAATGCTGTCCCCGCCCAGCTCGAAGAACGAGTCGTCGACCCCGACCCGCTCGAGTCCCAGCACCTCGGCGTAAATACCGGCCAGGATTTCCTCGACCGCGTTGGCCGGGGCGCGATACCGATCGGTGTCGTGATACTCCGGGGCCGGCAGGGCGCGGGTGTCCAGCTTGCCGTTGGGGGTCAGCGGCAGCGCATCGAGCACCACCACCGCAGCCGGCACCATATAGGCCGGCAACCGCTCGGCCAGCTGCTCCCGGATCCCGGCCGGATCAGCGC
>NZ_CAXUCH010000376.1:0-2758 GCF_964249325.1 uncultured Mycobacterium sp.
CGGGCAAGACCGTGTTCGTGTTCCCCGGCCAAGGCTCCCAATGGCTCGGCATGGGTGTCGAATTACTCGACAGCGCACCGGTTTTCGCGCAGACCATCAACGAATGTGCGGAGGCCTTCTCCGAATTCGTCGACTGGTCACTGATCGACGTGCTGCGCGGTGCTCCCGGCGCGCCGGGCCTGGACCGGGTGGACGTCGTCCAGCCGGCGCTGTTTGCGGTAATGGTGTCGCTCGCCGAACTGTGGCGCTCGATCGGCGTGCGCCCCGATGCGGTGATCGGCCATTCCCAAGGCGAAATCGCGGCCGCCTACGTCGCCGGCGCGCTGTCGCTGCGGGACGCGGCTTGTGTGGTCACACTGCGCAGCAAGCTGCTGACAAACCTGGCCGGGCGTGGCGGCATGGTGTCTCTGGCGTGCGACGTGGAGCGGACGCGAGAGTTGCTGTCTCCGTTTGCCGATAGGATCGGCATCGCCGCTGTCAACGGACGGTCGGCGGTCGTGGTGTCCGGAGAAGTCGCAGCACTCGACCAGCTGGTCCAACGTTGCACCGAGCAAGACGTCCGGGCACGCCGCATCGACGTGGACTACGCTTCGCATTCGGTTGACGTGGAGGCGATTCGGGACCAGCTCGCCGCTGCGCTCTCCGGCATCCAACCCCAGTCATCGCGCGCCGCGTTCTTCTCCACGGTTACCGGCGGCCTCATGGATACTGCCGGCCTAGACGCCGACTACTGGTATCGCAACATTCGCCAGACAGTCGAATTCGACCAGGCCATCCGCAGCGCCTGCGAGCGCGGCTACCGGACATTCATCGAATCGAGCCCCCATCCCGCGTTGATCGCCGGCATCGAAGACACCTTCAACCACTGCGTCGACGGCAACGCCGAGCCGATCGTCATCCCTACCTTGGGCCGCGAAGACGGCGGGCTGCAGCGGTTCCTTACGTCGGCCGCCCAGGCGTTTGTGTCCGGTGCGGCTTTGGACTGGCGGTCGCTGCTGCCGGGGGCCGGTTTCGTCGAGCTGCCGACGTATGCCTTTGAGCGGCGGAGGTTTTGGCTCTCCGGTGACGGTGTCGGCGCTGATGCCGCCGGACTGGGACTGGCAGCCGGCGAGCATCCGTTGTTGGGCGCGGTGGTGGAGTTGCCCGACTCCGGCGGTGTGGTGTTGACGGGTCGGCTTTCGCCGTCGTCGCAGTCGTGGCTGCTCGACCACGCCGTGTCGGGCGTCGTGTTGTTCCCGGGTACCGGGTTTGTGGAATTGGCGATCCGCGCCGGCGACGAGGTGGGCTGTTCGGTTGTCGACGAGTTGACGTTGCGGACGCCGCTGATGGTGCCGGCCTCTGGTGCGGTGACCATGCAAGTGGTGGTCGGCGCGGTCGACGAATCGGGTCAGCGCAGTGTGTCGGTGTATTCCCGGCCGGATGCCGACGCCGCATGGGTCTGCCACGCCGAGGGGGCATTGCGATCGGGATCCGTTGAGCCAGCGGCTGATTTGTCGGCATGGCCCCCGCCAGGAGCCACCGCGGTCGACGTCGCCGACGGGTACGAGCGGTTGGCGGCACGCGGATACGGATACGGTCCCGCGTTTCGCGGACTGACCGCGATGTGGCGCCGCGGTGACGAGGTGTTCGCTGAGGTGACGCTGCCGGAGGCCGCCGGCGGCGTCAGCGGATTCGGTGTGCACCCGGCGTTGTTGGATGCGGCGCTGCATGCGCTCGTCGTGGCGGACAACGGCGACGAAGTAGCCCTGCCGTTTTCGTGGCAAGGCGTGACATTGCATGCGGCGGGGGCCGCGGCGGTGCGGGCCCGGCTCGCGCCCGCCGGTCCGTCAGCGGTGTCAATCGAACTCGCCGACGGACTGGGCCTGCCGGTGTTGTCGGTCACGACGATGGTGGCCCGCCCGGTCACCGGGGAGCAGTTGATGGCGGCTGCTTCTTGGTCAGGTGCGGACCGGCTTTTCGAACTGGTGTGGTCAGCGGCCTCGGGGGCCCGCACCGATGCGACGCCGCCGCACGAGGTATTCGAGTCGCTGGCCGCCGAGGCGCCGGCAGGCATCTACGAACGCACCCACCAGGCACTGGCCGCGCTGCAGGCGTGGCTGACCGAACGCGACTCCGGCACGCTGGTCGTCGTCACCCGCGGCGCGGTTTCGGTGGCGGGCGAAGACGTCACCGACTTGGCGGGGGCCGCGGTGTGGGGGTTGGTGCGGTCGGCGCAAACCGAGCATCCGGGCCGGTTGGTGCTCGCCGACGTCGATGGGCCCCGCCCGACGACGATGCAGAGCGCGCAGCGCGATGAGGAGGAGTCGGGCAATTGGTCCATTGACGACGCCGCGATGACAGCAATCCTTGGGGCCGGCGAACCGCAAGTCTGCCTACGCGCGGGACAGGCGTACATCCCGCGAGTGCACACCAGCGGCGCAGTCGACGGCCTGTTGGTGCCGCCGGCCGATCGGCCGTGGCGGCTGGGCCTCACCAGCGCCGGCACCTTCGAAAACCTCACTCTGGAGCCGGTTCCCAACGCCGACGCTCCGCTAGAGCCCGGCCAGGTCCGCGTCGCGATCCGGGCTATCGGCACCAACTTCCGCGACGTGATGATCACCCTGGGCATGTTCACCCATGACGCGCTGCTGGGCGGCGAAGCCGCCGGCGTGGTCGTCGAAGTCGGGCCTGGCGTCACCGAATTCGCGGTCGGCGATCGGGTGATGGGATTCTTCCCCGACGGCAGCGGCACCGTCGTCGCCGGCGATACCCGGCTGCT
>NZ_CAXUCH010000377.1:0-2753 GCF_964249325.1 uncultured Mycobacterium sp.
GTGTGCTGACCGCACAGGCGCCACGGTGATCGGCTTTCCGGTGTGCCTGCCGAGGGTTCGGGCCTATCCGACGGCGTGTCGGCGGATCTGTCCGAGGAATCTGTCATGGCTAGCGCTCCACATCGGC
The DNA here is from genome assembly GCF_964249325.1 of uncultured Mycobacterium sp. Taxonomy (NCBI): domain Bacteria; kingdom Bacillati; phylum Actinomycetota; class Actinomycetes; order Mycobacteriales; family Mycobacteriaceae; genus Mycobacterium; species uncultured Mycobacterium sp. The sequence goes on from NZ_CAXUCH010000377.1 coordinate 128, forward strand.
CGGCGTGGACAACCGGCAATCAGCGTACTCGTCGTGACCGATGCGTAGTTGCGGACACCGAATGCCGTTGGGCAGCTGGTGGGTTGCCACCACGACGGTCCGCCCGGCGGTCATCAGCCCACCGTCGGGGGAAAGCAGCTCACGCAAAAGGGCTTCGGCGTCAACGGCGTCGAGGTGTTCGGTCGGCTCGTCGAGCAGCAGGACACGGGCTGGCGAAATTACCGCACGGGCCAACAGCAACCGCCTCCGTTGGCCCGCTGATACCGCATGCCCGCCGCCCGTCAACACCGTCGCAAGCCCATCAGGCAGGCCGGCCAGCCAGTGACCGAGGCCGACGCGGTGCAGAGCCTCGATCAGCTGGTCGTCGCCGCAGTCTCCGCGCGCTACCAGCAAGTTGTCCCGGACGGTGGTGGCAAAGATATGGGCGTCCTCTGCGAAAAAGCCGACTTCCCTGCGTAATTCACTTTCGCTCAATAGGTCCACCGGCGTGCTATTCAACTCGACACGGCCGTGCAGCGGTGGCAGCAACCCGGCCAGCGTCATCAACAGCGTGGTCTTGCCGCAGCCGCTCGGACCGGTGACCGCCAGCCTGGCGCCGGGCGGCAAGTCGACGCTCAAGCGAACTGCATTGGTCGCGTCCGGGTGCCCGGTGCGAATATCGGTGGCCAGCAACCGCGGTGACTCTTTGGTCCTGGGCGATGCAGCGCCGTTAACTGGCTGCGTATCACCGCACTGAGTCAGCTCGCGCAGGCGGCAAGCAGCGATCCGCGAGCGGGTCAGCTGAATCGCGGCCGCCGGCAGCGCAGTGGTCGCCTCGAACGCCGACAACGGAAGCAGCATCAGGATCGCCAGGGTGGTAGGCGCGACGGACGACGCCATCCCGATACCGGCGATCACGGCTCCCAGCATGCTGAACCCGATCGCGGCTGTTGGCACGGCCTCGGCGACGGCGGCCGGTTTCGCCGCTAGATCGAGTGCGCCCGCCCAACGTCGGTGCTGTCGCGTGGATTCCGCGATGACGTCGGACAGGATGCCACCGACGCGCAACTCGGGTGCATGTTCCAGCGCGATCATCGCTGAGGCGTTGCGATCGGAAAGATGTTGGTGGGCAACGTTCTCCTGCGCCGTTGTAGCTGCAGCCGCCAGATAGGGCGCCACAACGCCTGCGGCGAGTAAACACACGGCCAGCACCAGCGCCGCCGCTGGCGAGATGGCGGCGACGACCGCAGTCGCGGCCATCCCCAGTACTGTGGCCACGGCGATCGGTAACACCGCACGCACCAGCACATCGGCCAACTCGTCGACATCTGCACCGAGCCGGGTTACCAGCTGGCCGCTGTGCAGGCGTGCCACGACGCCGACCGGTCCATGGGCCAGGCCTCGATAGATCCGGGCGCGGGCGTTTCCGGCTGCCCGCAATGCGGTGTCGTGGGTGGCCAACCGCTCGCAGTAGTGCAGCACGCCCCGAGAAATCGCCAGCGCCCGAACCGCCACGACCGCCACGGACAAGTCGAGCACCGGCGGCATCTGCCAGGCCCGCGTGATCAGCCACGCCGAAATTGCGGCCAATGCCAGCGCGCTGCTCAACGACAGCACCCCAAGTGTGACGGCGAACACCAGACGGGGAAGCCGTGGCCCAAGCAGGCTGGACGCGGATAACAGCGGATCAGATGTACGCATAGCGCTCCGCGCTCACTTCGACGACCTGATCGCCGATCGCGACAACCGGTTCGCGATGAGCGACGACCACCACGGTGGCTCCTGCTCGCGCACGCTCGACGACGGAACGCAACACCCAGGTCTCGGTGTCGGTGTCGAGGTGGGCGGTCGGCTCGTCCAAGAGCAGCACCGGCGCCGTGGACCCCAGCGCACGTGCCAGGCCCAGGCGTTGACGTTGTCCCAGTGACAATCCGACCCCGTCGCGCCCCAGCGTAGTCTGCAACCCGTCCGACAACTCGGCCAGCACAGTGGCGAAACCTGCTGCAACGCAGGCTGATCCGACGTCGGCAAGCTCACCGAAGAGGTTCAGGTTGGCGGCGACAGTTCCCGGGATCAGCACCGGGCGTTGCGGCAGCCAGGACAACTGTCGCCACCACCGGTCGCGGTCGAGGTCGGCGATGTCGATACCGGCCACGGTGACCCGACCTTCGTTCGCCGCCGTCAGGCCGGCGATGACCTGCAGCGCAGTACTTTTACCGGAGCCGTTTGGGCCGGTCACCACGGTGACCTGGCCGGGCCGGATCACGGCGCTGAGATTCGCTGGTGCGTTGCCGTCGCGACCGGTGACACTGAGGTTTTCGAGCCGGATCACCGCCCCGCATGCGGATACGGTCCGGCGTCCGGTCGAGACGCTGGTCGGCTGGTCGAGGAGCGCGAAAGCTTTGGCGGCTGCCGCCTTGCCGTCTTGGGCGGCATGGAATTCTGCGCCGACGCGGCGCAACGGCCAGTACACGTCGGGAGCCAGCAGCAAGGCGGTCAGACCGGCGGTCAGACTCATCTGCCCGAACACCAGGCGCAGACCGATAGTGACGGCGACCAACGCGACGCCCAGCGTGGCCAGCAACTCGAGCACCAATGCCGACAAGAACGCGATCCGCAGCGTCGACATCGCGGAACGGCGGTGGGC
>NZ_CAXUCH010000378.1:0-151 GCF_964249325.1 uncultured Mycobacterium sp.
CGCCGGCGCTCCGGGCCGCCTGCGGCCGCAGCCAGGCGACGTTCGACGCGCGATACGCGAGGGCCGCGAAGGCAATTTGGTGATCTTCGTCGTCGACGCGTCCGGCTCGATGGCCGCCCGCGACCGGATGGCCGCGGTCAGCGGCGCCACC
>NZ_CAXUCH010000378.1:161-2748 GCF_964249325.1 uncultured Mycobacterium sp.
TATCAGCGCCGCGACAAGGTTGCCGTCATCACGTTCCGGGAGCAGAGCGCACAGCTGCTGCTGCCGCCGACCTCGTCGGCGCACATCGCGGGTCGCCGGTTGGCGCGCTTCGACACCGGCGGCAAAACCCCGCTGGCCGAAGGCTTGCTGGCTGCCCGCGAGTTGGTGATCCGGGAGAAGGTGCGTGACCGGGCGCGCCGCCCGCTGGTGGTAGTGCTCACCGACGGACGGGCCACCGCCGGACCGGACCCGTTGGGCCGCAGTCGGTTAGCGGCTGCGTGCCTGGTTGCCGAGGGCGCATCCGCGGTGGTCGTCGACTGCGAGACGTCTTATGTGCGTTTAGGACTCGCCGAGCAACTGGCTGGGCAGCTTAGGGCGCCGACGATTCGGCTGGAGCAGTTGCGCGCCGATCACCTGACCCATGCCGTGCGCCGTGTTGCTTGAGCCGGTGGAGTAAACGCTATGCCACAAGGCCGTCCACTCGAGGTTCCCGACGACGGGCTGACCACCCGAGCGCGGCGCACCATGCCGGTGCTGGCCGTGCACACCGGTGCCGGCAAGGGCAAGTCGAGCGCTGCCTTCGGGATGGCGCTACGCGCGTGGAACGCCGGCTTGGACATCGCGGTGTTCCAGTTCGTCAAGAGCGGGAAATGGAAGGTCGGCGAGGAGGAGGCGTTTCGCCAGCTTGGCCGACTCCACGATGAACAGGGCATCGGCGGGCCGGTGCAGTGGCACAAGATGGGCGCAGGCTGGTCCTGGTCGCGAAAACCCGGCAGCGTTGACGACCACGCGGCCGCGGCCGCCGACGGGTGGGCCGAGATCGCACGCCGGCTTGCCGCGCAACGGCACGACTTCTACGTGCTCGACGAGTTCACCTATCCGCTCAAGTGGGGCTGGGTCGGCGTCGACGACGTGGTCGACACCCTGGTGGACCGCCCCGGTCGCCAGCATGTGGTGATCACCGGCCGTGACGCCCCGCCGCGGCTGGTCGAGGCCGCCGATCTGGTGACCGAAATGAGCAAGGTCAAGCACCCGATGGACGTCGGCCGCAAAGGCCAGAAGGGCATCGAGTGGTGAGTGTTCCGGCCGTCGTCGTCGCTGCGCCGGCGTCGGGCGGTGGAAAGACCACTGTCGCAACGGGTTTGATTGGGGCGTTGCGGCGGGCTGGCCACCGGGTCGCGGGATTCAAGGTCGGCCCCGACTTCATCGACCCCGGTTATCACGCGCTGGCCTCCGGGCGACCCGGGCGCAACCTGGACCCGGTCCTGGTGGGAGAGCAGCTGATTGGCCCGCTATATGCCCACGGCGCCGCCGGCGCCGACATCGCCGTCGTCGAAGGCGTTATGGGTCTTTTCGACGGACGCATCGGAACTGACCCGGCCATCCCGGCAGCCGGATCTACCGCCCACGTCGCCGCCCTGCTCGGCGCCCCGGTGATCATTGTCGTCGATGCGCGCGGCCAAAGTCACAGCATCGCCGCACTGCTGCACGGGTTTTCGACATTCGACGCCGCCACCCGCATCGCCGGCGTCGTGCTCAACCGGGTCGGATCGGCCAGGCACGAACAGGTGCTGCGGCAGGCATGCGAGCACGCCGGCATCGCCGTTTTCGGCGCCATCCCCCGCACCGACAAAATCGAAGTGCCCACCCGGTATCTGGGCCTGGTCACCGCCGTCGAATACGGTCGCCACGCGCGTGACGCGGGCGACGCGACGACAACACTGATCGCTCGCCACATCGATGTCGGCGCCGTGGCCGCCGCCGCGGCCAGCCGGGTCGCCGATTCGCCGTGGGATCCCGCGGCCGCAATCGGCGACGTCGAGGGCGCTTCTGTCACCGTGGCGCTGGCGGCGGGAAAGGCATTCAGTTTCGGCTACACCGAGCATGCGGAGCTGTTGCGGGCCACCGGTGCCGAGGTCGTCGAATTCGACCCCTGTGTGGACTTCTTGCCCGACGGTAGCGGCGCCGTCGTTCTGCCCGGCGGCTTCCCCGAGCAGTTCACCGCGGAGCTTTCCGCGAATACCATTGCCCGCCAAAAGATCAAGTCGCTGGCCATCTCGGGTGCGCCGGTGCACGCCGAATGCGGAGGGCTGACCTATCTGGTCTCCGAGCTCGACGGCTACCCGATGTGCGACGTGCTGGCCGGATCGGCACGATTCACCGAGCACCTGACGTTGGGTTACCGCGACGCCTTCGCGGTGACTGATTCGCCGCTGCATCGCACGGGGCAGCGCGTTGTCGGACACGAATTCCACCGCACTGCAGTTACTTTCACCGAAAGCTACCAACCGGCGTGGGTATATCGCAGCCAGGAGGCGAACGCCATACGAGACGGGGCAGCGCACGCCGGTGTGCATGCTTCATACCTGCACACCCATCCGGCTGCCACACCGCGCGCGGTGGCCCGCTTCGTCGCGCACGCCGCACAGCTCGGGCTCTAGCTGGATGGTGGCGACCCGCTGCGCCCGGCTGCGCGGCGCTTGCGATCGCCACTAAGATGCATGGTGGCGACCCGCTGCGCCCGGCTGCGCCGCGCTTGCGATCGCCACTAAGATGCATGGTGGCGACCCGCTGCGCCCGGCTGCGC
>NZ_CAXUCH010000379.1:0-2687 GCF_964249325.1 uncultured Mycobacterium sp.
GTACCTGCACGGCGGCTACATCGGCACACCCGAGGTGGCCGAGACGCCCATCACGACCGAGGTCGACGAGGAACGCGAAATCGTCTATGTCACCCGTCATATGGACGACGCGGAATGCCCGTCGTTCTATGCGGAATCCACCGGCCTTTCCGGGCGGATCACCCGCTGGCAGGACATCGAGTACCACCCGCCGTGCCTGTATCTGCTGCACAGCCGGATCGCGCCGAAGGGCGACGTGCCCGCGGCCGACGGCAGCGACCCGAACGCATTCCATGTCGAGGTGGTGTATGCCCTGACGCCGGAGACCGAGACGTCCACGCACGATTTCTGGGCCGTTGCCCGCGATTTCGCGCTGGACGACGAGAAGGTCTCGGAATTCCTGCGGGAGAACAACCGCACCGTCGTGCTGCAGGACGTTAAGGCGCTGAACCTGCTGGAGCGGGTGATAGCCGGCGAGGCCGACGGCTACCAGGAACTGTCGATCAACATCGATACCGGCGGGCTGGCTGCGCGGCGACTGCTGAAGAAGCAGGTCGACGATGCTTCTGCGCCGGCGGTCGCGGCCATCTCGTGATTTCCTACCGCGTGGTGTGGGTGCCGGGCGCCGACCAGTTGCTGGGCGTGTGCCACTGCGGCGCCGAGCAGATCGCCGAGGATCCCGTGCAGTTGTGGGCATGGCTGACCGCGCACCCGGAAGGCCACCACGCGCACGCTGAGGCATCGCCGCCGCGTCGCGTGCGGGCCGCCGCGGTGGTGTGAGTCATGGAGCTGCTCGTCGCGGCGAAGGACGTCGTCGCCGACGATGTCGTCGCGCTGAGTCTCGTCGATCCCGCCGGAGCGGAACTGCCGGAATGGGCGCCGGGTGCGCACGTCGACCTCATTCTGCGTGACGGCCTGGAGCGGCAGTACTCGCTGTGCGGCGACCCCACCGACCGGTCCGCCTGGCGGGTCGCGGTCCCGAGTTGGGCCAGGTTAGTGCGCAGCTCTGGTTCGGGTGATCAGGGCGAGCGCGTTGCGTAGGTCGGCCGGAAGTGGTTCTTCGGCGGTTAGGACGTGGCGGCCGGCGCGTATCTGGACGGTGCGGTAGCGGCGTGTGGTGCGGACGAAGCGTTTGATCGACCAGCCTGTGGTGGTCTCGATGTGGTGGGTGACGGCGAGGGCGGCGAATACGACGGCGAGGTGGGCCTCGATCGATTCTTTCGTGTGGTGGTAGATCGGTCGCGCGCGCAGGTCGTGCTTGGACATGCGGAACGATTTCTCGATGTGCCAGAGCTGGTGGTAGGCGCCGATCACGAATTCCGGGGTCGGGTTCGTGATGTTGGTGATGTAGCTCTTCCAGCCGGCCAGCGTGCGGGCCTTGGCTTCGAGGTCGCGGTTCACGCGTTTGTCGCCGCCGGACAGGGTGATGAACCGGTTGCGTTTGATCGGCGCCTTGCCGGCGACGGCGCGTTCGGCTTTGCCGATCTGCTCGTCGATGCCCTTGAGGGTGCGGCGGGCACGGTCGGCGCGGTATTGGTAGTAGATGATCTGGTCTCGTCGCTTGTCGCTGGGTCCGGCCGGCCAGGGTTGGGTCAACACCAGCCCGTCGGGCACCTCGGTCTTCGGGTTGTTGGCGTGCCATTCGCTGATTGCGTAAGGGATTTGACTGATCCTGTTGCCGAGGATGAACCCCAGCCCAGCAGCCTCGATCTCGCGCTTGTTGTTCTCCGAGAGCATCCCGGCGTCGGCCACCACGGTGATGTCGCTGAGCTGGTGCGCGGTCATGAACGCGGTCAGCGTCGGCAGCATGGTGGCGGTCTCGGCCTTGTTTCCCTCGAACGCCTCCACCGCCAGGGGGAACCCCGCGGCGTCGGTGAGCAAGCCGATGGTGATCTGCGGCTCGAGCCGGCGTTCCTTACTGAACCCAGGCTCACGGAACCCGTCCGGCTGATCGGTCTCGAAGTAAAGGGTCGAGACGTCGTAGAGCACCAGCGACGCCGGGCCGAGCGCCGCGCGGGACGCGCACGCTGCCGAGATCTCCTTACGCCACGCCGGTTTCGCGTACGCAGGAAGCCGGCGCTTGAGCGTGCGGTAGGAGGGCGCATCAATACCGGTCTCGGCCAGCACCCGCAGCGAGTCCAGCTTGGATGTCGGCTCGATGATCCGGGCCAGCACCAGAGCACGGAACACCTCATCGTCGTTGCTGGCCTCGGCGAAGCCCAGCGTGTCGTACGCCCGACACAACGCATCCCACAGATGCCCCGCCCGCGATGCGACGATCTGCAACGGGCCCGGCCCACCGGCCGCATCAAAGCCCAGATCCAGCGCCTGCTGGCCAGCGACGATCCGATCAGCGGCAACCTGCCGAAGCGCCACCAGCTCAGCCTCGTCGTGCGCCGACCCGAGGTGCTCGATACGCCGCGAGCCACGCCTCGATGACCACACGATCTGCACCGCCGTCGCACCCGACGCGGTGCGCACCGTCCGCAGGTACGCCACCGACGCAGGCTACGGGCCCCAATTAGTGCGCAACTTCCAGCCGCTCAACACCGTCCAGCCCCCGAAACACGGGCCACCACACCAACCAAAAGCTGATCTTGGCCCAAGTCAGGTTTCTGCGTCTCGAATTCCCGCAGGAAATCGACCAACTCGTCCTGCGCAGCTGTGCTCAGCTCGACGCTCAGCAGGTCGTCGATCGCGGCGGTGAG
>NZ_CAXUCH010000380.1:0-2645 GCF_964249325.1 uncultured Mycobacterium sp.
ACCATGCGTTGGCCGAGGTTGGGCCGGTCGTTGGCCTTCGGGCGAATATCGAGCGCGAGCGCAATCGCCAGGGCCGCGACGCCGACAACGAAAATCGTCAACACGCTCAGCGCCACTAAGAACGGCTTGCGGGCCGGGCGCTGCTCCTCGGCGCCGATGTCGCCCGCCTCCGCGGCGGCCAGGCTGGCGCCTTCGGCGCCCGCGACGGCGGTATAGGCGTTGGCCGCACTGTCCGGATCGGCGCTGTAGGCCAGCGCTTGCGTCATTTCGGTGGCATCGTAATCAGCGGGGCCCTGCACATGGGCCGCATATCCGAGAGCAGCCATCGTGGCCTCAGCAGGCGCGCCAGGCTCGACGACGCCTGCGCCCGCGACTTGCGCGTAAGCCTGTGCGGCGGTGGACGATTCGAATAACGGCGCATGCGCCGAGGCCAGTGCCGCGCCGCGCGCCAACGCCATCTCAGGTTCGTCGGGTGCATTCACCAAAAGCGAGGTCGCCGCCTCCAACTGCGGCTTGATCTTGGCGACATCGACATCGGAGCCGACGACGAAAATCCCATCCGGTCGGGAATCCAACACCTCTGCGCCGGCGACCATCTCGGTGAGCGCTGCTACGGCGGCTTCGTCATCGGCCGGCAACGGCCGCGTCTGCACATCGGTGACGGAGCCGTCGGCGGTATCGACGACCGCCAAGGTCGCAGTATCCGGTTCGATGAAAAGCAGCGCGGTGTGGTCGTAACCCACCGCGTTGCCGACCGTGTGAGTCAGCGCGGCCGCGGACAGGAAAGCCGAGACCAGCATGACGTTTTCCATCTTGTGGGCGGCCAGCAGGTCATGCAGTGCCGCGGCCTCTACCGGGTCGGTCCATGTCACTCCGGTGGAGGTGAGCTGGTGACCGCCCTGCGTTGCGCTTTCCCGGGTGCCCAGGATTGCCGACACGACCTGATTCGGCGCGATCAAGGTTGCCGGCTCCTGGTTATTTCCGTCTGTGCTGACGGGTATGGTGTCTTCCTCGACGGTGGCGCCTTCGGCGTTTTCCCCTTCAACCAGCACCATGCGGACATTCTCAGGCGCCATCGACACACCCATTACGATGTCCACCGCTCCTCCAAAAAGTTTGCTGACTCCCCCACGTTGCGACTAATAAGCCTACCCTGTCCGGTGTCCACCTTAAACTTCGCGGCCATATCCCGCCGCAGGGCCTAATCGCGACGATTAGCTGGAGATGCCGTGCGACGTACTTGGCAGTGTCCGTCGCCCTGACAACCCGGGCCTGTCGAAGAATCGATCCGCGGACAGCCCGATTTTTCGCCAACAGCCACGCATCGGGCCGCGAACTGACCGCTGGCAGAAGTCGATGGTCCAAGCCGAGAGTGACCGCCAGTATCGGTTGGCGCGTTTGGACGGCCTCGGACCGGGGTATCTCGGCGTGCACCAGACATATGCCCCTAGGAGGTGCGGGAGAGTGACCGTCGATGTCTGTCCCGCGTGCGGCTACCCGACGATCGGCCCGGAGGTGTGCTTCTTTTGCCGCCCAGAAATCGTGGTGACCGGCGAGCAAGCGTTTGAGCCGCAAGTTCCCACGACGCTGCATCGCGAATCGGTGGCAGTAATAACGCGGCACCCCGGCTTCGATCCGGCCGCGCAAGCTGGCTAAGCCCGAACCCTGAAGTTCGGTGGTGTGTGCCCAGCGCCATTCGACGACATAAGAAAGAGGTGCCACGATGACCAACGTTTTCAACTCGCTGAACTCGCTGGTCTGGCTGCTGGTCCTGATCCTTGTTATCGCGGCGGTCGTAATGGTGGTGCGGGCGCTGTTGACGCCGAGGGCCGGGCCACCGGCGTCCCGTGAACCACCCGTCGTGCACCACCAGCCTGTCGTGCAACAACCCATACAGACGAGCGGGCTAGCGCCGGGCTGGTACCCCGACCAGAACGACCCCAATTCGGTGCGCTACTTCGATGGCCGGGTCTGGACTTCGGCTACTCAGCCGCGCAGCTAGTCATTGTCGCGGGCCACGGCACCCGACATATGCACGTGCTAAGACCAGCTTCTAACTGCCGCGATGCGCAGAGAAAAGTTTGAACCCTATTCAATTCAGCTGCCATTGGGGCACCGCTCCGGCGGCCGGACCATCCAACGGCCACCGGTGCAGTGGACCAGCTCGCTAACTGCGGGCATAAATCCATGCTGCATCACGGGATTCCCAGTCGCCAGGACGGGCACTTGCGATCCAACGGACCATCCACCCGCCGATGGTTCGCACAGTGGTCGGACCGTACGCCAAGAAGAAGCGGGTGACTGTGAATACCTCTAAGCGGGAGCCCTACACCGGGCCCGAAGTGGCTGCGGCCGCTGTTGTGGTTCATGCTGGCCGGCTTTGCGTTCAAGATCGCCGTCAACTTGATCTGCGACTGTACGCAGGAATGGGTGCACGACGACGAGAGTGAGCGCTCACGCCGAAGCGCACCCAACATTGGGAACTAGCGAAAGGAATAAGTCAGCGGTAGGTACGCCCAGGCTGGCCACTGATTTCCTGCTCAACGCCTGAGTCGACGGGGTGCTGCTATTTCTTGAAGGCGTCTTTCACCTGTTCGGAGGCATTCAGGGTGACCACGTGGGGGTAGTTGCCCGGCGCTGAGGGT
>NZ_CAXUCH010000381.1:0-2623 GCF_964249325.1 uncultured Mycobacterium sp.
ACCGACATTACTGCCACGCAAGAACCTCGACCGTGGATGAAAACCCAACTGTGGACAAAAGGTTCGAGTATTCCGACGAACGGTCAGCCGATCACTGCTGCAAGCGGCGGCGCCCCCAATCGGAGATCGCGAGCGCACTTGCCCCCAGCGCCGCGCCCACCAGTGACCATCGATGCCGGACTGTCCAGAACTGCGGGCTGTGCCCGTGTGCTTGCTCATCGAAGACGCCGTGCGCCCCGAAGTCGCGGCCCCCCGGGCCGTCAAGCGGCTCCCAGAGATTGGCGGGCCGGCCAGAACTGATCGGCTGATCAGTCTGCTGCGAGCTGTAGCCGTTGCGGGCGAGGTAGCGGTCGAGCAGCGCAGGGGCGAGCCGCTGCCCCGAGATCGTCGCGACGGTGCTCGCTCCGACCCAATATTGCTTTCGGCGGGATGGTCTAAGGCATGGATCACGCCGCGGGCCGCGACTTCCGGTTGGTAGATCGGCGGCACCGGCTGCGGATGCTTGCCCAACCGCGACAGCACCCAGGAGAACTGCGGGGTGTTCACCGCCGGCATCTGCACCACGGTCACACAAACGTGGCTGCCCTCATGCAACAGCTCGGTGCGCAGCGATTCGGTGAACCCGTTGACCGCATGCTTAGCGCCGCAGTACGCCGACTGCAGCGGAATCGCACGCATCCCCAGCGCCGACCCCACCTGCACGATCACGCCCGAATCTCGCGGAAGCATCCGCTTCAGCGCGGCCATGGTGCCATAGACGAAGCCGAGGTAGGTCACCTCGGTGACTCTGCGGAATTCGTCCGGCTCAATCTGTGCGAAGGGAGCGAACACCGACGTGAACGCGACGTTGACCCAGGCGTCGATCGGGCCGAACCGCTCCTCGACACGGCTGGCGGCCTGGTCGACAGCCTCGTAGTCGGCTACGTCGGTCGGGATCGCCAGCGCCTCACCGCCGGCTTCCTTGATTTCGGTGGCCGCCGCCTGCAGGCCCGCCTCGCCGCGCGCCAGCAGCCCCACACATGCGCCGCGCTGGCCGAGCAGGCGCGCAGTCGCGCGGCCGATGCCGGCGCTCGCCCCGGTGACCACGACAACCTGTCGATTCTTGGTCCGTCGTCGAATTGAGCTGAGAGCCATGGTGTTGCCTCTACCCCGGCATCAGACTCATAAACATCGCGACAAACCCGGTAAGTGATGACGAACGGTTGACGTCGGCTAACCGTTCGCCCATACTTACCGACGTGGCTCCTTCGGTCGACGCCGTGCTGGACGCTCTCGGGGACCCGACCCGGCGCGCCATCCTCGAGAAGCTGACCGCCGGTCCGGTCGCCGTAGGAGTGCTGGCCGACCAGCTGCCAGTCTCTCGGCCTGCGGTTTCCCAGCACCTGCGGGTGCTCAAGAACGCCGATCTGGTCGTCGAATCGGTCGCCGGCACCCGAAGGCTGTACCGCATTAATCAGTCAGGGCTGCAGGTGGTGCGCGACTACCTCGACCGGTTCTGGGAAACCGCGTTGGACAACTTCGCCATTCTGGCCGCCTCCGAGGCGGAGGCCGACAACCGCAAGCGATCCTCCGGCAGGAAGTCCGACAAGGGTCGCACCCGCAAGAAGTGAGGAGCACTGATGGGTACTGAATCCGCTGCCGCCGTCGAGGTCGTCCGATCGGTGAGTGTGCCGCTGCCCCAAGCGCAGACGTTCGAGTTGTTCACGGCGCGAATGACTGAGTTCTGGCCAAAAGAGCATTCGATCGGCAGCGCGGAAATCGCCGAGGTGGTGGTCGAACCTCGCAGCGGCGGGCGTTGGTTCGAGCGCGGTGTGGATGGCAGCGAATGCCCTTGGGGGCGGGTCGCAACCTGGGATCCGCCGCGAAAAGTAGTGCTGCTCTGGCAAATCGGCGCAGACTGGCAGTTCGATCCCAACTTCGAGACCGAAGTCGCGGTGACGTTCACCGACGACGGCGCCGGCCGTACCCGCCTGGATCTACGCCACTGCAACCTGCAACGCTACGGTGACAGCACTGAACAGATGCGCGCGATCTTCGACGACCCCAGCGGCTGGGCCGGTACGCTGGCTCGCTTCGCCGAGCTCGCGGCCACCACTGCACACCGCAAATCATGACGGCGGATTCGGCCACCATGCAGATGGCCTGTGAGGAGCGGGCAGACTTCGCCGATCTGCTTGCCCGGCTATCGCCGCAGCAGTGGGAGCATCCGAGCCTATGTGCGCGTTGGCGCGTCAAAGACGTTGTGGCGCATGTCCTTAGCTATGACGAGCTGAGCCGCCGGCAGCTGGTGTCGCGCTTCCTCAAAGGCGGGTTGTGGCCGAGCCGCATCAATGCGATTGGTGTCGCCGAGTACGCCACACGCTCGCCCGAGCAGCTTGTCGAGCTGATGCGCGCCTGTATTCCGCCCCGCGGTCTCCCGTCAGGTTTCGGCGGCATGATCGCGCTCACCGACGGCATGATCCACCAGCAAGACATCCGGCGACCGCTCGGGATTCCGCGCACTATTCCGCCGCAGCGGCTGCGCACCGTGCTGAACTTCGCGCTGAAATCGCCGGCCCTACGCGGTGCCCGCCGCACCCGCGGTGTGCGGATAGTCGCCACCGACCTCGACTGGGCCTACGGC
>NZ_CAXUCH010000382.1:0-2582 GCF_964249325.1 uncultured Mycobacterium sp.
GTGCGGGCCTGGCGTCGCGACGCGCCGCGACATCCCAGCCCCAACGCCGGCGTGGTGGAGGCGGCGTTCGCCGGGGCGCTCGGCGTGCGGCTGGGCGGCCCCACGCATTACCCCTATCAGCTGCAGATCCGCCCGACTTTAGGTGAGGGGGCGGCGCCCTCGGTGGCCGACCTGCGCCGCGCGCTGTTGCTTTCGCGGATGGTGCAGGCGGCGACAGCGGCTACGCTGGCGCTCTGGCTCAGCGCCGCCGGCCGTAGCGGTCGCTGAGTTTCTGCTCGACGCTCATTGGCGCAGCAGCGGTCTCGGTCGGGGGTTTTTGGCTCTTTTCCAGGCGGCGGGCGCGCACCTCGGAGAACGCGAAATAGCCAAGTCCGATCGGAGCGAGGATGCCAAAGGCGATCCACTGAATGCCATAGGAGAGAAACGGCCCGGCAGCCAGCTGCGGAACCCCGATCACCCCGAGCCCCCCGGGCTGGTTGTCGACCAGTTGCAGATACGACCCGGCCAACCGAACCCCGGTGAGCGCTGCGACCTGAGCAGTGTTGATCGAATACACTTGCGGGACACCGTCTTTGGCGAACGGTTCTTTACCTGGTATGGGTGCCTCGGAGTTGCGCAGCCGCGCCGTGATGGTCACGGTGCCGCTCGGCGGCGGGTGGATCGGCGGGATCCGCGAACCCTGCTCCGGGCGCACATAGCCGCGGTCGACCAGCACGGTGGGTCCGCCGTCCACGATGAACGGCACCAACACCTCGAATGCGGGATTGCCGTCGACCACCCGTAAGCGGGCGAGCACTTGCACATCAGGCAGATAATGCCCGGTGGCGATCACCTGGCGCCACTGCGCATCGGGTGCCGACGAGTCCTGCTGCGGCAACAGGTCTTTCAGCGGAACCGGCGCCGTAGTAAGGGAATGCTCGATCTGCTTGTTCTCTCGCGATGTCTTGGTGTTTTTGCCCAGCTGCCAAGGTGCGAGCACGGTAAAGCACAAGTACGTGAACGCGATCACCACTAGCGCCAGGGCCAACCACCCCGGTCGCAGCAGGAAGGCGAAGCGCCGCATCAATGCCCGTCCTGTGCGAGCCGTTCGTCGACCCACTGGTGCAAGCCCGGCAGCGCGGCCTCGATGATCGCGAAGACCTCTTCGAAATCGGCATGGTAGCCGTAGTAGGGGTCGACGACGTCCAGGGCATATCCGCCCGAGCGCGGGTCGAAGGATCGCAACATCCGTATCCGGTCGGCCTCGACTCCCCACTGCTGCAACAGCCGAACATGGTTGCGGCTCAGCGCCACCAGCAAGTCGGCCGCCAAATGGTCAGTGTCGAGCTGCGCGGCGCAGTGCGCGGTCGGATAACCGTGCGCGCGCAACACGCGGGTGGCCCGTTCGTCGGCGCACTTGCCCACATGCCAGTTGCCGGTACCCGCACTGGTCACCCGAACCGCGTCGTGCAATCCGCGCTGGCTGATCTGGTGGGCGAACATCTTCTCAGCCATCGGCGAACGGCAGATGTTGCCGGTGCAGATGAACGTGATGTGCAGCCGCGCGTCAGGCGGGCAATCAGACTCAGACACCCAACGCCCTCCGTAGTTCGGCGACGGTCGCGACGTGCGTCACCGTCGGCGCGCGGTGCCCGGTGAAGTCGGCTTGTCCGTAGCCCCAGCCGACCACCACCGTGTCGATGCCGTGGGCGGCCGCTCCTTCCACGTCATGCAAGCGGTCGCCGACCATGACCACCCGCCGGGGCAGCGGCTGCAGCTGCGCCAGGGCATGCGCCAGCACGTCGGTTTTGCTGCTGCGGGAGCCGTCGACGCTGGCACCGGCGACGACCTCGAAGTGCTGGTCGAGCCCGAAGCGGGCCAGGATGCGTTGTGCGGTCGGTTCGGCCTTGGACGTCGCCACGGTCAGCCGGACGTCGGCGGCGCGCAACTCGGCCAGCAGCGGCTCGATGCCGTCGAAAACACTGTTCATCATCCAACCGCGGGTGCTGTAGTCGGCGCGGTAGGCGGCGATTGCAGACTCGGTGTGCTCACCGAGACCCATCGACGCCAGTGTGTGGTGCATCGGGGGGCCGACGATCCAGCCGGCGAGATCACCGTCGGGAACAGCGGCGCCGACGTGGCGCAACGCATGGCGGAAGCTGGACACGATCCCGTCCGCCGAGTCGGTGAGGGTGCCGTCGAGGTCGAAGATGACCAACTGCGGGCGACCCGCCGGAGCAGGCGGGCACTCCGATTCAGCCAAGACCGTATCTGTCACGTCCTCATTGTCCTTGACGGCCGGGTGGTTGCGTCAGCTGCTCCGGATAGCTGCTCGCCGGCGCGGACCACTACTGTTTGACCCGTGGCGGGTCTGGACTCCGGTGCCTCGATTGCGCCGCCGGGAGCGCGGTATCACGGTGATCAGGCGGCCGAGCCGGGCATGCTGGATTTCGCTGTCAACGTCCGCCACCCGCACCCGCCGGCCTGGCTGGTGCAGCGGCTGGCCGCCCGGCTACCGGATCTGGCCCGCTATCCGAGTGCCGACGACGAGCGCGCCGCCCGGGATGCGGTGGCCGCCCGCCATGGCCGCCCCCGCGACGAGG
>NZ_CAXUCH010000383.1:0-2562 GCF_964249325.1 uncultured Mycobacterium sp.
CGCCCACCCCGCGCCCGGAGTTGTTCTTGCCCAGTTGCTGCGGGTCCGAGCCGCCGATGATCCGCTTCTGCGTCCAGTACAGCTTGTGCGACCCGGCTTCGTCGGAGACCCAGTCCTCGTCGGGATGCCAGAACGGTCCGGCCTCCAGGATCACTGTCCGCCAGCCGGCGCGGGCCAGCCGTTGCGCCAGCACCGAACCGCCCGCGCCGGCGCCGACGATGACCAAATCGACTTCTTCGTCGTCGTGGTAGCGGCGCATGGTGGCCTCACCGGGCAGATCACGCGAGTGCACGTCGAGCAGAAACCGCGAATCGTTGTCGGTCGGCGTCACCGCGCCTTTGAGCAGTCCGCGCCAGAAGTCACCCATCGAGCTTTTCCTCGTTGACGGTCTTGACCGGGTCTTCGTCGGTGGCGCCGGGTGTCTCGAACGGTTCGCGGATGCCGACTCCGCCGAGCCGCATGAATCCGCGGGGATAGGCCGGGCCGCCGAACCCGATTTCGTTCCATGCCCACGGGTGGCTGTAGAACGCCGACAGCGCCATTCGCATCACCACCGACCACGCACGGGTGACGTCCAACTTCCCCCAACTGCCGCCGTAGAGCTGCCCGTCGGCGAACCGCCCGACAACCGATTCGCGGGTTGCCAGGTCAGCGGCCGCAAACGAGTCGGCGCCGGCGTCGCGGGCTGCTTCGTCCAGACCACTCAGCACCAGCCGCCAGGTGTCGCGGTCGTCGGGCATGTCGGCGTACTGATACCCGTCCAGCTCGCCGTCGGCGAGGTTGGCGTCGACGAACTCGGCGACCGGGATGCGGGGGTCGCTCTCCTGGGCCAACACGGTGTCGCAGAACGCGCGCAGCGTCGGCTCTTGCGAGGAGTCGAAGAACCGCAGTGGGCCGGGCTCCTCGAGTCGGGACAGCACCACCCGTTTGGTGGCCTCGTCCCATGTGTCGACGGTGGAGAGCACGTCGAAGTCGGGGTATCGGCCGATCATCTGCGGCGTGACGCCGCGACGCTGCCGCGGCAACCACGACGGGTGAAGCGGCTTGCCGTCAGGGCGCAGGTGCGGCAGGTGGCGGCCGCTGGGGATGTCGCGCATCGGTGAGCCCCTTACTTCTCGCGGCGCAAGATCGCGGCCAGCAAGCCCATACCGCCGACGATGCTCATCAGCCCGGGCGCGGCGATGGGCGGCCCCATCGGCACGTTATAGCTGGCCAGCCGCCAGCCGCCAGGCCGCCGTGCCACCCCCCGCATATGCAGGTATTGGCCCATCAGCCCGTTGGCCGCGTACACCCCGGCGGTGATCGGCAGCCACCGCTTGGCCCAGCGCTTCGAGAACACTCCGCCTACCCCGGCAACAACCACCGGCGGGGTCACCACGATCGGACTCCACATCCATTTGTTGCCGAAGCTGGCTTTGTAGTGCTCAAGGTAGATTTCGGCCGTTGTGATCAACGCCGCGAACGCCGTCAGTCCCGACAACGACCGTTCGAAGCGGCCATGAGCGACGTTGCGCAATGCCCGATCGATGAAGTACTCGACTTCGCCGACCACATCTCCGGCAGTTCCTGATTTCTCCTTCAGCAACATCGACCGCTTCCTTTCCTGCCATCCAAGCGGAGACCCGCCGGCCGCCCGTATCGGCACATTCCCCAAAACGGCGGCGCGCACACTTCCCTGTCGGCGGGGGTGGGTCACCGCCGCGCCGTGGCAGCATTGAGCCCGATGACTATTCGTCGCGACCTTCCCGGGTCGCCGTATCTGGCCGCGGCCAGTGGCCGCAAACCGCACCGGGTCCCGGTGTGGTTCATGCGGCAGGCCGGCCGCTCGCTGCCGGAGTATCGGGCGCTGCGCGAGCAGCACAGCATGCTGGCGGCCTGCTTCGACGCCGAGCTGATCTGCGAGATCACCCTGCAACCGATCCGACGCCACGGCGTCGACGCCGCGATCCTGTTCTCCGACATCGTGGTGCCGCTGCGCGGCGCCGGCGTCGAGCTGGACATCGTCCCTGATGTCGGACCGGTGATCGCGGCGCCGGTGCGTACCGCTGCCGACGTCGCGGCTTTCAAACCCCTCGAGTCGCAAGCTGTTCAGCCGGTGGCCGAGGCGGTTTCGCTGCTGGTGGCCGCGCTCGGGGACGTCGCTTTGATCGGTTTCGCGGGGGCGCCGTTCACGCTGGCGTGCTACCTGGTGGAGGGCGGCCCGAGCCGGCACCATGCCCGCACCAAAGCGATGATGCTGGCCGATCCCGATACGTGGCATGCGCTGATGGGCAAGCTGGCCGATTTGACCATCGCGTTCCTGCGGGTCCAGCTCGACGCGGGAGTGGATGCGATTCAGGTGTTCGACTCCTGGGCGGGGACGCTATCGCTGGCGGACTACCGCCAACATGTTCTGCCGCACAGTGCGCGGGTGTTCGCCGCGCTGGCCGACTACGGCGTGCCGATGACGCACTTCGGGGTCGGCACCGCCGAGTTGCTGGGCGCGATGTCGGCCGCCGGTGCGACGGTGGTCGGCGTCGACTGGCGGACCTCGCTGACCGACGCCGCGGCGCGGGTCCAGCC
>NZ_CAXUCH010000384.1:0-2552 GCF_964249325.1 uncultured Mycobacterium sp.
TGATGATGGGGCGCGAGCGTGAAAAGCTCGAGAAGGCGCTCGGCGGCATCAAGGACATGGGCGGCGTTCCCGATCTCATCTTCGTGATCGACACCAACAAGGAGCAGTTGGCCATCAAGGAGGCCAAGCGCCTCGGCATCCCGGTGGTGGCGATCGTCGATACCAACTGCGATCCGGACGGCATCACCTATCCGATTCCCGGCAACGACGACGCCAGCCGCGCCATCCTGCTTTATTGCGACCTCGTGGCCCGGGCCGCCATCGACGGCATCTCGCGCGGCCAGGGTTCGCTCGGCGTCGACGTCGGCGCCGTCCCGGGAGTGGCCAGCTTGCTGGTGTCGGTGCGAGCAAACAACAGCGACACCGATACCACGAGGGCGATCGCGGCCACAATCGCCGCGACACCGACCACCCATGGCCAGCGTGGCGGCCGGCTCTCCTCTTCTTCGGTTGACTCGTCGTAGCTGTCGTAGTCG
The DNA here is from genome assembly GCF_964249325.1 of uncultured Mycobacterium sp. Classification (NCBI taxonomy): domain Bacteria; kingdom Bacillati; phylum Actinomycetota; class Actinomycetes; order Mycobacteriales; family Mycobacteriaceae; genus Mycobacterium; species uncultured Mycobacterium sp. The sequence continues at coordinate 477 of NZ_CAXUCH010000384.1, forward strand.
TAGAGGTCCAGGTCGACCGGCACATAAGGGCCGCTGGTGAAGTGCTCCGACTCGGGAGCGGAATATGCCTGGGAATAGAAGTCGGTCGCGCTCGTCGGCTCCGAGTCGTCCGCAGCCTCCCCCTCCTCGGCAACGGACTCGGCCTCGGCGTCGAGTTCCTCGCTGGGCTCGCGGCCGAGATCCAGTTCGTCAGATTCCGGTCCAGGGGGATTCGGCCCACTCATGCTTGCCTGTCCTGTTCGACTACATCACCAACGCGCGCGGCACTGGTGCTGCGCGCGCTCAGACATTTTCCATCGTGCTTCGGCAGCAACCCTACCCAACCCAGTCAGGTGCGGCGGTCTGGGCGAATCGGCCGCAGCTCAACTGGTGTCCTGATTGTGACCTTTGGCCACGTCAATCAGTGTTTCTCCGGCCCGAGGTAGTACTCGAAGACCAGTCCGGCCGACGAGCTGAGCACAAATACCACTCCCGCGACGATCAACCATGGCAACCACAGGGCGATGCCGACTGCGGCCACCGAGGCGGACAACGCCACCAGCACCGGCCACCAGCTGTGCGGGCTGAAGAAGCCCAACTCCCCTGCGCCATCGCTAATCTCGGCACCTTCGTAGTCCTCCGGCCGGGTGTCGAGCCGGCGGGCGACGAAGCGGAAGAAGGTTGCAACGATCAATGCCATGCCGCCGGTCAGCGCCAAGGCGGTTGTGCCGGCCCACTCGATACCGCCAGTCGCAAAAAGCTGGGTCAGCACGCCGTAGAGCACCGCCGTCGCAAGGAAGAATACGGCGACAAACTCGAACAGCCTGGCTTCGATGTGCATCGGTCTTCCTACTTACTCGCTTGCTGTGCCAATTCACCGCGGCGGGTGTCGAACGGGTGCGTGGTGACGGCGGTAGCCGGCTGGTTGATCGCCTGCAGTGCCTCGGCGTTGGTCTTGCCTTCGCGGCGTTTGTCCAGGTACGCCTTGAAGTCGTTGGGCTGCACTACGCGAACCTCGAAGTTCATCATCGAGTGGTAGGTGCCGCACATTTCGGCACAGCGGCCGACGAACGCGCCGGTCTTGGTGATCTCCGACACCTGGAAGACGTTGACGGAGTTGTTGGCCTTGGGATTGGGCATGACGTCGCGCTTGAACAAGAACTCCGGAACCCAAAACGCATGCACCACGTCGGCCGAGGCCATTTGGAATTCGATGCGCTTGCCGGCCGGCAATACCAGCACCGGGATTTCGTCGCTGGTGCCCAAGGTTTCGACCTTGTCGAAGTTGAGGTAGCTGCGGTCTTCGGTGTTGCGACCGCGGATCGGGCCGACCAGTTCCTCGCCGTGCTTGTCTTTGCCTTCCGGCTTGGAAACCATCGCGTGTTTGCGCGCGGGGTCGGCACCGTCGTACTGGTACGTGCCGTCTTTGAAGTGGACTTTCTGATAGCCGAACTTCCAATTCCATTGGAACGGTGTGACGTCGACGACCACCTCGGGATCGGATGCCAGGTGAATCATTTTCTCCTGCACGACGACGGTGAAATAGAACAGCACCGAGATGATGAGAAATGGTGTGACGGTGAGCACCAGCTCCAGCGGCAAGTTGTAGCCGAACTGTCGGGGCAGCTCCGTGTCGGTCTTTCTCTTGCGATGAAACGCCGAGGCCCAAAAGATCAGGCCCCACACGATGACGCCGACGACCAGCGAGGCGATGACCGCGCCGATCCATAGCTGCCGGTTGAGATCGGCCTCCGGGGTGATGCCCCGGGGCCAGCCGAGGGCCAGCGCTTCGGTCCACCTGCACCCGCTAAGGGTCACGGCCAGCGCACCCAGGGTGCCGGCCAGTACCAGCAGGCGCCGCCCGCGGCCCAGCGCCGGGCCAAAGCCTCCAGCAAAGCCACGCGCACGTCGGGGCACGCGAGGTGTCACGTTGGCGCCTCCTGTGTCACAAGCTGGGGCAGCGCAGCTCGGCTGACCCGCGGCAGCAGTCGAATACTACGCAGCGTAGACCACGCATAGCCACCGGTGACGAGCTACCCGCAGGGTCGGCCAGTCACTAGGTGCAACGCCGAAGAGCGCCGCCTTGCGGCATACTGG
>NZ_CAXUCH010000385.1:0-2532 GCF_964249325.1 uncultured Mycobacterium sp.
CAACGCGCCCGGAGCGGTGGCGAGACGCTCCCCGACCATGATGACCGCGCCGGGTTTGCGCAACAGCTCGCCGACTTCACCGTCGCTCAGCCCCCCCAGCATCGAGGCCTCGGTGCCAGGAACGGTTTTGAGTAACCGGCCGGACATCTTCTGCAGCCCGCGGCTCAGGAATGGCGCTACGGCGTATATCGGCACCCGGTTTTTGCGGGCAGCCTTGCGCAACCGCAAAAACACGATCGGCGACTCGTCCTCCGGTTCTAAGCCGACCAGCAGTACCACCGGCGCCGATTCCAAATCCGAGTAGCTAACCGTAATAGGCTTCCCGGCGACCCGGGCCGCTAAGAACTGCGCCTCCTCGCTCGAATGCGGCCTGGCGCGGAAGTCGATATCGTTGGTGCCCAATGCAATTCGCGCAAACTTGGAGTACGCGTAGGCGTCCTCCCACGTCAATCGGCCACCGACCAGGACTCCGGCGCGTCCCCGGGCCGCGCCTAGTCCCCGCGCCGCCGCCTCCAGTGCCTGCGACCACGACGCGGGCACCAGCTCACCCTCTTCTCGGATCAGGGGAGTGGTGATCCGGTCCAGCTGGGTGGCGTAGGTGAACGCCCACCGTCCCTTGTCGCAGTTCCACTCCTCGTTGACTTCCGGGTCGTCGCCGGCCAGGCGGCGCAGCACCTTGCCGCGGCGATGATCGCTGCGTTGGGCGCACCCTGATGCGCAGTGCTCACACACACTCGGGGTGGAAACCAGATCGAACGGGCGGGCCCGGAACCGGTAAGCCGTCCCGGTCAGCGCACCCACCGGGCAGATCTGCACCGTGTTGCCTGAAAAGTACGAGTCGAACGGCTCGTTGGCGTAAATGCCGACCTGCTGCAGCGCACCGCGCTCCAACATCTCGATGAAGTTGTCGCCGGCGATCTGGTCGGAAAACCGCGTGCAGCGGGCGCACAAGATGCACCGCTCGCGGTCCAGCAGCACTTGGGAGGAGATGTTGATCGGCTTGGCGAACGTGCGCTTGACGTCGGTGAAGCGAGAATCCGGGCGCCCGTTGGACATCGCCTGGTTCTGCAGCGGGCACTCGCCGCCCTTGTCGCACATCGGGCAGTCCAGCGGATGGTTGATCAGCAGCAGTTCCATCACGCCGTGTTGGGCTTTATCGGCCGCTTCGGAAGTCAGCTGGGTGCGCACCACCATGTCGTCGGTGGCGACGGTGGTGCACGACGCCATCGGCTTGCGCTGCCCCTTGATCTCCACCAGGCATTGCCGGCAGGCACCCACCGGATCCAGCAGCGGGTGGTCGCAGAACCGGGGGATCTGGATGCCCATCAGCTCCGCAGCGCGGATCACCAATGTCCCCTTGGGGACGCTGATTTCGTTGCCGTCGATGGTCAACGTCACCATCTCCGGCGGAGTCACCTCATCGCCGGTTTGGGTCTTGGCCGCCTGAGTCATGAGCGCCGCTCTCCCCCGCAAGCGGGAGGTGCCCCCGCCTCATCGCTCAGTGTCATATCGTCGCCGTCGCGCGTCATGAGGGCGTCACGCATTCTCTCCGTTCGCCGTGAGCATCGACTCTGCAGGGTCGAAGGGGCAGCCGCCGCCCTCGATGTGGGCGACGTACTCGTCGCGAAAGTACTTCAGCGAGGACATCACCGGACTGGCTGCGCCATCGCCTAACGCGCAGAACGATTTTCCCAAGATGGTGTCGGAGATGTCCGACAACTTGTCTAGGTCCTCGTGGGTGCCTTCGCCCGTTTCCAGCCGCTCGTAGATCTGCTCCAGCCAGTACGTGCCTTCCCGGCACGGTGTGCACTTGCCGCAGGATTCGTGTTGGTAGAACTGCGTCCAGCGGCGCACCGCGCGCACCACGCAGGTGGTTTCGTCGAAGATCTCCAGCGCCTTGGTGCCCAGCATGGAGCCGGCCTCCCCGACGCCTTCGTAATCCAGTGGTATGTCGAGATGTTCGTCGGTGAGCAGCGGCGTCGACGATCCGCCCGGTGTCCAGAACTTCAGGCGGTGCCCGGCCCGCACTCCGCCGGCGTAGCCGAGAAGCTCACGCAGCGTGATGCCCAGCGGCGCCTCGTACTGGCCGGGCCGACTCACATGCCCCGACAGCGAGTACAGCGTGAAGCCGGGCGATTTCTCGGTGCCCATCGACCGGAACCAGTCGACACCGTGGAGGATGATCGGCGGGACGCTGGCGATGGTTTCGACGTTGTTGATCACCGTCGGGCACGCGTAGAGCCCGGACACCGCGGGAAAGGGAGGGCGCAGTCGAGGCTGACCGCGCCGGCCCTCGAGCGAGTCCAAAAGCGCGGTCTCCTCACCGCAGATGTAGGCGCCCGCGCCGGCGTGCACCACCATCTCCAGGTCGTAGCCGGAACCCGCGATGTCGCGGCCCAAAAACCCGGCAGCATAGGCCTCGGCCACCGCGTTGTGCAGCCGCCGGATCACCGGAACCACTTCGCCGCGCACGTAGATGAAGGCGTGACTGGCCCGAATCGCGTACGCCGCAATGATGCTGCCCTCGATCAA
>NZ_CAXUCH010000386.1:0-2528 GCF_964249325.1 uncultured Mycobacterium sp.
CCCGCCGTCGGTGCTCGCGGTGCCGCCCAGCCCGACCACGATCCGCGTCGCCCCGGCGTCCAGCGCGGCCGCGAGAAGCTGGCCGACTCCGCGGCTGTGGGCCGACCACGCCGTCTGCGCTGTCGGCGGGCCGCCAAGCAGAGCTAAACCACACGCCTGCGCGCTTTCCAGGTATGCGGTCGCCGAACCGGCATCGAACACCCAGTCGGCGTCGACGTCGACGTCCAGCGGGCCGCAGACCCGCACTCGGCGCAACTCCCCCACCCGGCCCGCCAGCACCGCCACAAAGCCCGGGCCGCCGTCGGACTGCGGTGCGATGGTGAGGTGGTCGGCGGGACGGACCCTGCTCCAGCCGGTGGCGATGGCAGCAGCAGCCTGCACGGCGGTCAGGGTGTCGCCGAATGAGTCCGTGGCGATCAGCAGCCGCAGAGGCGGCACCTCGGCTTCTGTAGGCGGGCTGCCCCGCACGTCGGCCCCGAAGCCACTCATTGAGCAAGCGTATGGCCGGGCGTGCGACCGTGCATGACGGTGCCGATGTCAGCGGGGCAGCCCAGGAAGTAACCTGGCCACTGTGAAGCTGTTGGGCCGCAAGAAAGACAGCGACGATGCTTCGGTGGACGTCGAATCGGCGCTGGTAAGCGATGTCGCTGGGGCCGCGCCCGGCCGGTCCCGGACCACCGCGCCCAAGGGACGGCCCACACCCAAGCGCGACACCGCCAGGCGCCGAGGCCCGGTCGCACCGGCCCCGATGACCGCCGCGGAGGCCAGGGCCCGGCGAAAGGCGATGGCCAAGGCCAAGCTCAGCCGCGAGGAACGACGGGCCGACAAGGCCGCACGGCGGGCTGCGATGACCGAGCGACGAGAGCGGATGATGGCCGGCGAAGAGGGCTACTTGCTGCCCCGTGACCGCGGACCGGTCCGCCGGTTCGTCCGCGACATAGTGGACGCGCGCCGCAATGCGCTCGGCTTGTTCATGCCGGCCACCCTGGGCCTGCTGTTCCTCATGTTCGCCGTGCCCCAGCTGAAGATGTACATGTCGCCGGCGATGATGGTCCTGATCGTTGTGATGGCGGCCGACGGGATTCTCTTGGGCCGCAAAGTCACCAACCGAGTCGACGAGAAGTTCCCGGGTAACACCGAAAGCCGCTGGAAGCTGGGCTGGTACGCATTCGGCCGCGCCTCGCAGCTGCGCCGCATGCGGGCCCCCCGGCCTCAGGTCAACCGCGGCAGTCGTGTTGATTAACTGTCGCCGGAAAGATCCCTGACCTACAGTGCGGACGCTGGTGCTCGGGGGGATCAGATCGGGTAAGTCCCGGTGGGCAGAGGCGGCCATCGCCGAGTCCGTTCCACGGGATCAACCGGTGTGCTACGTCGCTACCGGCTCAGCCGTCGACAGCGACGAAGACTGGTCGCGCCGGGTCGCCGAGCACCGCCGCCGTCGGCCCGGCCACTGGTCGACGGTCGAAACCGACGACATCGCTACACATTTGCGGCAGTCACCGGACACTCCGACGCTGGTCGACGACATCGGCGGCTGGCTGGCCGCCACACTGTATCGCGAGCACGCCTGGGACGCCGGATCGGTGGCGGTCGACGTCGAAGAGGTGATCGCCGCGGTGCGCGCGTTTCACGGGCCACTGGTCTTGGTCAGCCCGGAGGTCGGGTTGTCCGTCGTGCCGGCCACCGCGTCGGGCCGTCGCTTCGCCGACGAGCTGGGCGCGCTCAACCAGCGGTTGGCCGCATTGTGCGAGCGGGTGGTGTTAGTGGTGGCCGGGCAGCCGGTGCCAATCAAGGTGGCGACGCGATGACCTTCCCTGCTGTCCCGCCCCTGGACGCCGCAGCCGCCGCTGCCTCCCGCACCCGCCAGGACACGCTGACCAAGCCGCCGGGCTCGCTGGGCCGTCTGGAAGATCTGTCGGTGTGGGTAGCGTCCTGCCAAGGCATCTGCCCGCCAAGGCAATTCCAGCGAGCACGAGTCGTAGTGTTCGCCGGCGACCACGGCGTGGCAGGGTCTGGGGTATCGGCCTACCCGCCGCAGGTGACCGCCCAGATGGTGGCCAACATCGATGCAGGCGGGGCGGCGATCAACGCGGTGGCCGAGGTTGCCGGCGCGACTGTGCGAGTCGCTGACCTGGCTGTCGACGCTGACGCGCTCTCGGAGCGGATCGGCGCATACAAGGTGCGGCGCTGCAGCGGCAATATCGCGGTGCAGGACGCGCTGACCGACGACGAGACCGCTGCCGCAATCGAAGCCGGCCGCCGGATCGCCGACGAGGAGGTCGACGCCGGCGCCGACCTGCTGATCGCCGGCGACATGGGTATCGGAAACAGCACGCCGGCAACGGTTTTAGTGGCAGCGTTGACTGGCGCCGAGCCGGTTGCGGTGGTCGGCTACGGGACGGGGATCGACGACGCCGGCTGGGCGCGCAAGACAGTCGCGGTGCGCGACGCCCTATTTCGGGCTCGGTCGGTGCTCGCCGATCCGGTCGGGCTGCTGCGGTGTTGCGGTGGGGCGGATCTCGCGGCGA
>NZ_CAXUCH010000387.1:0-818 GCF_964249325.1 uncultured Mycobacterium sp.
GCTTCGCGTGCCACGTCGAGGGCAGCCTGAGCCACCCGCTGCGCCGCATCGCGATGCCCGGCCCGGGCGGCAGCCGCCGTCATCGCCGCCAGCCGCGGCGGGTCGTTGAGCAACCCGGCCACCTGTTCGGCCACAAAGCGGGGTGTCAAGTCGGCGTCTGCGACCAGCAGCCCGCCGCCGGCGTTGACCACCGGCAGCGCGTTGAGCCGCTGTTCGCCGTTGCCGATCGGCAGCGGGACGTAGACCGCCGGCAGCCCGACGGCGGAGACCTCGGCGACGGTCATCGCCCCAGACCGGCAGATCGCTAAATCGGCTGCGGCATAAGCCAGCTCCATCCGGTCCAGGTAGGGCACCGCCACGTACGGCGGATCGCCGGGTTCTGGCGTGCGCAGGTCGAGGACGTTCTTGGCCCCGTAGGCGTGCAAGACGGCCACGCCCGCGGCGGCCAAGTCGCCGGCCGCCGCGCAGACCGCCCGGTTGATCGACGCCGCTCCCTGCGAGCCACCGAACACCAGCAGCACCCGATCGTCCTCGGCGAAGCCGAAGTGGGCGCGCGCCGACGACCGCAACGCCGCACGGTCCAGCCCGGTGATCGTCGAGCGGACCGGCACACCGACCACCTCGGTGCGCCGCAGCCCGCAATCGGGCACCGCGGACAGCACCCGCTGCGCGATCGGAGCGCCGACCCGGTTGGCCAGCCCGGCGCTGGCATTGGCTTCATGGATCACCACCGGTATGCGGCGCCGACGGCCCGGTATACCGCGGGCTGCCAAATACGCCGGTAGCGCGACATAGCCGCCGAACCCGACCACCACGTC
>NZ_CAXUCH010000387.1:828-2528 GCF_964249325.1 uncultured Mycobacterium sp.
GGGTCTGCCAGACAGCTCGCAATACCCGCGGCGGCAGGCGGGCCAGGGCGGTGCTGAGCTTACGGGGCAGCGGGACAGGCGTAATCAGCTCGAGTGGGTAACCCCGCTCGGGCACCAGCCTGGTCTCCAAGCCGCGCGCGGTGCCCAGGGCGGTGACCCGCACCCGCGGATCCAATGCGGTCAACGCGTGGGCGACGGCCATGGCCGGTTCCACATGGCCGGCCGTGCCGCCGCCGGCCAGGACGACCGACAAGGCGGCGTCTGCGGCTGGCTGTGTGACCGAGTCTTTCAATAACGCTGACCTTCCAGAGCGCGAGCCCGCCCGCTGTGCGGCTGCCGCTGGCCGGCGTGGCGTTGACGCCCTCCATGATGCCCCGATCGGGGGGCCGGCCGATCGGCCGCACGGGCTTTGGCTGATCGCGTCGCCCGAGACGCCGAAGACGTGCGGTCGGGCTTGCGGTGCTGCTTGGGCGGCTGAGGACGGGCCCGCAGCCGATCGCGCAGGGCCTCGGCCCGGGTGGGCGCGTACGGCTGGGGCAGCGGCAGCCGCAGCAGCCGGTTCATCCGGTCGTCGCGCCCGGCTCGCAGTGCGGCCACCGCCTCCGGTTCGTGACGCGCCGCGTTGGCCATCACACCGATCATGAGAAGCGTTGTGGCCGTTGATGTTCCACCGGCAGAGATAAGCGGCAGCTGAATCCCGGTGACGGGAAGCAGCCCGATCACATAGCCGACGTTGATGAACACCTGGCCGATCACCCACATCGTGGTGGTGGCGGTAAGCAGCCGCAGGAACGGGTCGGCTGATCGGCGGGCGATCCGCATCCCGGTGTAGGCGAATAGCCCGAACAGCGCGAGAAGCCCGAATGCCCCGACGAAGCCGAGTTCCTCGCCGATGATCGCGAAGATGAAGTCGTTGTGGGCGTTGGGCAGATAGTTCCATTTCGCGGTGCCCTGGCCAAGCCCGTGGCCGAAGATGCCGCCATTGGCCAGCGCGAACTTCGCCTGGCGGGCCTGGTATCCGGAGTCTTGGGGATCCTGCCCGGGATTCAGCCATGACCGCACACGGTCGGAGCGGTAGCCTTCCGAAACCGCCAGGATGGCGCCGGAGACGATGACCGCGAACAGCGAACTCACAAACACCCGCAGCGGCAGGCCGGCATACCACAGCAGGGCCAGCAAGATGATGCCCATCGACACCGTCTGGCCGAGGTCGGGCTGGGCCACGATCAACGCGAGCGCGATGACGGCGGCCGGCACCAGCGGAATGAGCATTTCCCGCAGCGAGGCCCGCTCCATGCGACGGGCGGCCAACAGGTGCGCTCCCCAGATTGCGAAGGCGATTTTGGTCAGCTCCGAGGGCTGCATCGAGAAGCCCGCCACCACGAACCAGCCGCGGCAACCGTTGGCGTAGTGACCGATCCCGGGGACCAGCACCAGCACCAGCAACACGATCGTCAGCGCGTAGCTGGAGAATGCCATGCGCCGCATGAGCCACACCGGCACGCGCAGCGCCAGATAGCATGCCACGAGCCCGATGATGGTCCACAACACCTGGCGGCCGAAGATGACCCACGCTGAGCCGTCGTCGTCATATGACCGCACTCCCGACGCCGACAACACCATGATCAAGCCCATGGTGGTGAGCAGCGCGGCGACGGCGATGATCACCGCGGTGAGCGGCATCGCCAGCACGAGCTTTC
>NZ_CAXUCH010000388.1:0-2522 GCF_964249325.1 uncultured Mycobacterium sp.
CTGCAGGTCGCAGGCCACCAATAGCGGCGTGTGTGCTTGTCCGCGAAGCCATTTAGCGAGTTTGCCGGCCAGCGTGGTCTTACCCGAGCCTTGCAGGCCGGCGAGCATGATGACGGTCGGCGGTGTTTTCGCGAATGCGAGCTGTCGGGTCTGGCCGCCGAGGATTCCGATGAGTTCCTCGTTGACGATCTTGACGACCTGCTGCGCCGGGTTGAGCGCGCCGGATACTTCTGCGCCCTTCGCGCGTTCTTTGATCCGGTTGACGAACGCCCGCACCACCGGCAACGACACGTCGGCTTCGAGCAGCGCCAGCCGAATTTCGCGGGTGGTGGCGTCGATGTCGGCGTCGGTCAACCGACCCTTGCCGCGCAGCTCCTGCAGGGCGCCGGTCAGGCGGTCGGAGAGTGATTCGAACACCCCGCAAGCCTAGCCGGGGGACGACGAGCGCCGGAAAGGCGCGAGGAGAGACCCGGCCATCGGCCCCGTGGCGATAGCAAGCGCGGCGGAGCCGGGCGCAGCGGGTCGCCACCATCGACACCAGCCGGGGGGCGACGACCGCGGGTACGGCGCGAGGAGCAAGCCGACCATGAGGTCAGGTTGCGGCAGGCCGGGCGGGAACCCATAATCCCCGGTAGCAGAAGTGGACCGGGGATGCTCTCGAACAGCGGCAATCCGCGATCACAATCCACCGCGACGAGGTCACCGGCGAAGTGAACGACGATCCGGGCGCCGATATTGTCGGTCGCCAGTACGAGCGGTGGCGATATCCACTCCCTATCGAGGACCTCAGTGTATGGACCGCTAACCACTGGGAATGGTTCGACCCATCGCATGCGCACCGAGTTTTCTGGCCGGATCGGGACTACAAACCCGATCTCGACATCCTGATTGCGGGTTGTGGCACGAACCAGGCGGCGGTTTTTGCGTTCACGAACCCCGCGGCGAAAGTGGTGGCGGTCGATATTAGCCAGTCGTCCCTGGACCATCAGCGCTATTTGAAAGACAAACATGGACTTGGCAACCTCGACTTGCACCTGCTTTCCGTTGAAGAACTGCCAACACTCGGACTCGACTTCGACCTCGTTGTATCGACTGGTGTTTTGCACCATATGACGGATCCACTGACAGGGATGAAAGCGCTCGGCGGGTGCCTGCGCCGCGATGGCGTCCTAGCCGTAATGCTCTATGCGAAATACGGCCGGATCGGGGTTGAGCTGCTGCAATCGGTCTTTCGCGACCTGGGGCTGGGTCAGGACGAAGCCTCGCTCCAAATAGTTAGAGATACAATTTCCCTGCTTCCGCCGGATCATCCCATTCACAGCTATCTCAAAGTTGCGCGAGATTTGCAGTCCGATGCCGCACTCGTGGATACGTTTCTGCCCGCGCGTGAGCGGAGTTACATGGTCGAAGAATGTATCGACCTAGTCACCTCGGCCGGCTTCGCATTTCAGGGATGGTTCCACAAGGCGCCGTATTACCCGCACGACTTATTTGCGCCCGAGACCCCGTTCTATTCGGCGGTGAACCCGTTGCCCGAAACCAAGCTGTGGTCCGTGATGGAACGTGTCCAGACATTGAACGGTTGCCATTTTTTCATGGCGTGCCGCCCGGACCGAGCGAAGGAAAGCTACGCGATCGATTTCTCGACCGTTGAGTCCCTCGATTACGTTCCGGTACTACGCACTCGTTGCGGTGTCATCGGCACGGACATTGTCTGGCCGGGCGCGCGTATGCGTGCCAACGCGACCCAGCTGCCCTTCGTCCAGCGTGTCGACGGCCGTGGCACGATTCGAGAGATTGTCACAGAGGTGGCGCAGAAGGGCGACTTGCCTCACGCCCGCGCGGCGGAACTAGAGACCTTTGGCCGCAAGCTGTTCCAGTCGCTGTGGCGACTCGATTGGGTTGCCGTGGCCGTGAATTCGACTTCAGGTAATTAGCTGCCAGCCGCCTTCCTCGGCCGGCACCGACATCCCGTGCTGCGCCGGCTGTCCTACCAGCGCTTCACAGGCACCAGCCGAGCGTCACCCGACAGCCTGTAGAGTCCTCGGGTGAGCGCTCACACCCCGACACCCCGGCAATTGTGAGTTCTACTTAACCACAATTTTACGTAACTGCCGGTCGGATCAAACTTCGGCAGGCCCGCATCTGAGCACCAATTTATCGAGCTGCACACGATCGCGGGCAATTTGTTAAAAGTTGGTCCGCCGACGTTAAAAAACAATTAACCAACTAGGTTTTCGCCCCTCCTTACGCGAAGGTGTAGCCGTGGATCGGTTACGCGACACCCACAGATTGCTCACCTCGGCCCAGCCCCGTTAAGGGGCTGATCGTTTTCCAGGGAGAAATGTTATGTCGTTCGTGAAGACGCTGCCCGAGGCGATCGCCGCGGCGGCGACCCAACTGGAGGGACTCGGCAGCTCGATGGCCGCCGAGAACGCAGCCGCCGCCACCGCCACCACCGCCATCGCCCCTGCCGCCTCCGACGAGGTGTCGGCGTTGCAGGCGGGCATATTCTCCACCTA
>NZ_CAXUCH010000389.1:0-2509 GCF_964249325.1 uncultured Mycobacterium sp.
CGGCAACGCCGCGCGCAGCCGGGCAGCCGACAGCTGCGCGCCGCGTAGGTCGATGCGGGCCATCACGTTCACGCTGACCATTGTCCCAGGCAGTTCAAATGGATATCGGACCGGTACAGTGACCGCATGTCCGCACAGGATCATCCCAACAGTGCTCCAGGCGTCCCGATGATGTTCCCGCCATGGTTTGAACGGTGGCAGGTCAAGTACATGAACCCGGCCATCAAGCCTTTTGCGCGTTATCTGCCCGGTGCGGCGCTCATCAAACACCGTGGCCGCAAGTCCGGCAAACCCTACGAGACGATCGTGACCGCCTACCGCAAGGGCAACTTACTGGCGATTGTGCTCGGCCATGGCAAAACCGACTGGGTGAAAAACGTGCTGGCCGCCGGGGAGGCCGACGTGCAATTCCTGCGGCGATCAGTACACATCACCAATCCGCGGATCTTGCCTGCCGGCACCGGTGGGCAGGAGCTGCCGTGGCTGGCCCGGATGCAGGCGCGCCGCCTGGGCATCTTTGTCGCCGACATCGCTTGAGAGGCCTGGGCCCGACTAGTCCTTCTCGAGTGTGCGCTTGATAATCGGGGCGGCCTGCTCCATCGCGGCGCGCAGCGGCTCGGCCAACTCGTCGGGCAGCACGTCACGCGTCCAGAGGATGCGGCAGCGTTCCGCGCCGTCGGGCATGATCTGCATGACCGTGTTGTCGTGCGCGGGTCGCACGGCGTCGCCGGTCAGCGAGTAGACGATCCGGCGGCTGGCCTCGTCGCGGGCGACCAGACGCTCGCGGGCCACAGTGCCCTTCGCGAACGTCACCACCCGGAGGTCGCCGTTCGCCTGCGACGACACCACATGGCCGCGGGCCATCGCTACCGGGCCATTCGCCCAGTCGCCAATCACCTGCCATACCCGGTCGGCGTCGACGTCGATCTCGAACTGAATCTGTATTGATGCCATAGCGGCAGCCTGCCGACGGGAGGCGGCCGGGTCTTGACGATTCTTGCCGACACTTGTCGTAGCCACGGGCTACTCTCGCGCCGTGCTGTCCGCGGTCACCCTCGTCGTCCGGCCGCAGTTCAGCCTGCATCGCTGGGGTTGCCGGCCGGAGCGGGCGGGCTGGTCGCCGGTTGAGCGTCCGACCGGCGCCCGGCTGGTATTGGTGCGCTCGGGCCGGTTTCGGCGGCGCGGTGCCGACGGTCCGGTGGACCTGGACCCGACGCTCGGCTACATCGGCATGCCAGGCGAAGAGGAGCACTTCGCGCACCCTCACGGCGGCGACCGGTGTACGTCGGTCCAACTGAGCGACGCGTCCTGGTGGCAACTCGTCGGCGAGCCCGGGCGGGTTCACTCGACGGTGTATGTCGACGCTCGGACGGAACTCGCGCATCGGCGGCTGTTGAGTGCTGCCCAGTCTGACATCGACTATCTGCTTGCCGAGCAATTACTGGACCTGGTGGCGGGCGCGCTGCACCGCGCAGCCCGGCGCCGCACACCGGTGGCTGACCGGCCAGTGCCCGCTGATCAGCTCCTCGTGGAGCGGGCCCGGGCGGCGATCCACGATGACCACCCGGCGGCGCGCGGGCTGTTCCCGCTGGCAGAGCTGCTTGGCACGTCGCCCTACCGGTTGAGCAGGGCATTCCCCAGGGAGTTGGGCGTGTCGCTGACCACGTATCGCAACCGGGTAAGGGTCAGCCGGGCGCTTGATCAGTTGCACCGCGACACGGCAACGCTGGCCGACATCGCCGCGTCGCTCGGCTTCGCGGACCAGGCGCATTTCACCCGCGTTGTCCGCGAGCATGTCGGCTGCACCCCGGCCGTGCTGCGTCGCGAATTGTGCACTCTCGCGGCGTCCGGCAGCCGCTTAAAGGTCCAACCCGATGTCCAGCACCCGGGCCGAGTGGGTGAGCGCACCCACCGCCAGGTAGTCGACTCCGGTGCCGGCGTACGCCGCAGCGTTGTCAAGGGTTAGTCCCCCTGACGATTCGAGCTTGGTTGCCGGAGCCCGCGCGTCGCGGCGCTGCACGGCGATCTGGGTCTGCCACACCGGGAAATTGTCCAGCAGCACCAACTCCGGCTGTTCCGCCAGCACCTCGTCGAGTTGTTCCAGCGAATCCACCTCGACTTCGCAGGGCAGATCCGGTGCCGCCGTGCGCACCGCCCGCAGCGCGGCTACCACCGATCCCGCCGCCGCGACGTGGTTGTCCTTGATCAGTGCGGCATCACCCAGGCCCATCCGGTGGTTGACGCCCCCGCCGACGCGAACCGCGTACTTCTGGAGCGCCCGCAGGCCGGGCAGCGTCTTGCGGGTGTCGCGGATCAGCGCCTTGGTGCCTTGCACGGCGTCGACCCACGCCGCGGTCGCAGTGGCGATGCCGGATAGGTGGCACAGCAGATTCAGCATGGTGCGTTCCGCGGTCAACAGGCCGCGGGTCGGCGCCTCGAGCGTCAGCAGCGGCGCGCCCGGCTGCAGCCGGGCGCCGTCGCCGACGCGGTCGAGTACCCGGTACTGGCC
>NZ_CAXUCH010000390.1:0-2504 GCF_964249325.1 uncultured Mycobacterium sp.
TGGGAAGCCTCCGACGGAGTCGACGGCCGGGTGTCGATCGAGGTGGATCCGCGGGTTGCGCCCGACGCCGACAACACCATCCAGCAGGCCGTCGATCTGTGGAAGACCGTCGACCGACCGAACCTGTTCATCAAAATCCCGGCGACCGAGGAAGGAATACCGGCCATCACCGCCACACTTGCGGAGGGTATTTCGGTCAACGTGACGCTGATCTTTTCCGTCGAGCGCCACCGCGCGGTGATGGACGCCTACCTCGACGGCTTGGAAAAGGCCAAACAGGCCGGTCACGACTTATCCAAGATCCATTCCGTGGCATCGTTTTTCGTCTCCCGGGTCGACACCGAGGTCGACAAGCGGCTGGAGAAGATCGGCACCCAAGAGGCCCTGGCGTTGCGGGGCCAAGCCGGGGTGGCCAACGCCCGGCTGGCCTATGCCGCATACCAGGAAGTCTTCGTCGGCGGTGATCGCTACGAGCAACTCAAGGCTCACGGCGCCCGGGTGCAGCGGCCGCTGTGGGCGTCGACCGGTGTCAAGAACCCCGACTATTCCGACACGCTATACGTCACCGAGCTGGTCGCGCCGAACACGGTTAACACCATGCCGGAGAAGACCATTGAGGCCGCCGCCGACCACGGCGTCATCCGGGGTGACACAGTGAGCGGCACCGCGTCGGAGGCCCAGCAGGTGTTCGACAAACTGGAATCGGTCGGGGTGGATCTGACCGACGTGTTCGTCGTGCTGGAAAACGAGGGCGTGGAGAAGTTCGAAGAGTCCTGGACCGAGCTGCTCAAGGAGACGCAGGCTCAGCTGGACGCCGCTGCCAAATGAGCCAAGCCGGCACCCGATCCATCCGGGGGGCCAGCACGACGCAATGGCAAAACCCGCTGCGGGACAAGCGCGATAAACGGCTGCCCCGGATCGCGGCCCCGTGTGGCATGGTAATTTTCGGGGTCACCGGCGATTTGGCCCGCAAGAAGGTGATGCCGGCCATCTACGATCTGGCCAATCGTGGCCTGCTCCCGCCCACTTTCGCGCTGGTCGGCTTCGCCCGCCGCGACTGGGACCATGAGGATTTCGGTCAGGTGGTGCACGAGTCCGTCAAACAGCATGCCCGCACCCCGTTTCGGCAACTGGTGTGGGAGCGTCTGGCCGACGGAATCCGTTTCGTGCCAGGTACATTCGATGATGACAAGGCGTTCGCCCGGCTGGCCGAATGCCTGGACAAGCTTGACGCCGAGCGCGGCACCGGCGGCAACCACGCCTTCTATCTGGCCATCCCGCCGAGGTCCTTTCCTGTGGTGTGCGAGCAGCTGCACAAGTCAGGGCTGGCCCGTCCCCAGAACGGCCGATGGAGCCGAGTGGTCATCGAGAAACCCTTCGGCCACAACCTCGACAGCGCGCGTGAGCTCAACAAGGTGGTCAACAGCGTCTTTCCCGAGGAGTCGGTATTCCGCATCGACCACTACCTCGGCAAGGAGACCGTGCAGAACATCTTGGCGTTGCGGTTCGCCAATCAACTCTTCGACCCGATCTGGAATGCGCACTACGTCGACCATGTGCAGATCACCATGGCCGAAGACATCGGGCTGGCTGGACGAGCCGGGTACTACGACGGTATCGGCGCGGCCCGCGACGTGATCCAGAACCACCTCATGCAACTGCTGGCGCTGACAGCGATGGAAGAGCCGGTGAGCTTTCTTCCGTCGGAGCTGCAGGCCGAGAAAATCAAGGTGCTTTCAGCGACGCACCTTGCCGAGCCACTCAACGACACCACCAGCCGCGGCCAGTACATCGCCGGCTGGCAGGGCGGTGAGCACGTGGTTGGGCTGCTCGACGAGGAGGGGTTCTCCAAGGACTCGACCACCGAGACGTTCGCCGCGATCACACTGGAGGTCGATACTCGCCGCTGGGCAGGGGTGCCGTTTTATCTGCGCACCGGAAAACGGCTGGGCCGCAGGGTCACTGAGATCGCGCTGATATTCAAGCGGGCACCGCATCTGCCGTTCGACGCCACCATGACCGACGAGCTCGGCGCGAACGCTCTGGTGATTCGGGTGCAGCCCGACGAAGGCGTCACGCTGCGGTTCGGCTCCAAGGTGCCCGGCACTGCCATGGAGGTGCGCGACGTCAACATGGACTTTTCGTACGGCTCAGCCTTCGCCGAGGATTCACCCGAACCCTACGAGCGGCTGGTTCTCGATGTGCTGCTCGGAGAGCCCTCGTTGTTTCCGGTCAACGAGGAAGTCGAATTGGCTTGGGAGATACTGGATCCCGTCCTGGAGAACTGGGCGGCACACGGAAAGCCGGAGCCGTATGAGGCAGGCAGCTGGGGACCGGCGTCGTCGTTCGAGTTGCTGCGCCGCACCGGGCGGGAATGGCGGCGCCCGTGATTCTCGATCTGCCGGAGACGAGCACCACCGCGATCAACAAGAAGCGCGACGAGTTACGCGAACGGGTCGGGGCGGTGACGATGGGCCGGGTACTGACACTGGTCATCGTGCCCG
>NZ_CAXUCH010000391.1:0-2485 GCF_964249325.1 uncultured Mycobacterium sp.
CCTCCTTGAGCATGCTGATGTCCAGCGCCTGCTCCGCCACGATCTTCTTCAACCGCGCGTTCTCCGCCTCCAGCGCCTTGAGCCGATGCGCCTCGTCCTCCTTCAGTGCGCCGTACTTCGTGCGCCACCGGTAGAAGGTCTGCTCGCTGATCGCGAGCTTCTTACACACCGCCGGGATCGTCGCGCCGCGAGCTTGCAGCGACTCCGCCTCGCGCAATTTCGCCACGATCTGCTCTGCCGTGAACCTCTGCGTCCGAGCCATCAGGAACTCACACCGGTCCTCTCATCCGACGGGATGCTCCCACTCGAACTGGACCGAAAAACGGGGGGCCGCACACCGTTAAATTACGCGGCGGTGACTTCGACGGTGGCGGGTCTGTCGTAGAGGATCTGGTGGTGCTGTCGGCGTTTGATGGGCCGGTAGCAGGGGCCGTAGCGTTTGATCACTCGCGGGTAGCTGCGATGTCGGCGTTCGGGGAGCGGGTGTTCGAGGATTTCGGCGAGGACGCGGCGGCGGGCGGCGTCGCTACTGCTGTGAGGGGGGAAAATCCGCGGCGCCATCGGCTTCGCGGCGGATCACTCGTAGCGAGTTTATGAATGAGAGCCGGTCGGGGTCGATGTCGGCGTCGTGCGCGGCTTCGACCATCAAAGCTCTGATCGCGTAATGGGCGAGGAGGATGCCCCAGATTTCTTGCCGGACCATTTCCGGGGATTTGGAGCGGAGCACCCGGGTGTGTGCGATCTGGTGAGTCTCGATTTCGTCGAGGGCGATTTCGAATTCCCACCGCTGGTGGTAGGCGGCGGCCAAATCGCCGGAGAGCGCCTGTTGCCAGTCGGTGATGGTGGTGATGATCCGGTAGGTCTCGGCGTCGGGGCGGTCGGTGATCTGGTAGTCGACGACGCGGACGAAGGCCGCTTGTCGGTTGGCGACCCGCCAGCGGGCCTGGCCCAGCTCGGTCGGGGTAGGCACCCCTTTCGGACTGATCACCGAGAGGTAGGAGCCGTCGGCGAACCGCTGCAGCATCGGCAGTTTCAGCTGGGAGCTGACCCGGAACAGCAGGTCCGCGCCGGTGGCGCGGGCGGCGGCGAAGAACTCGTAGCTGAAGAAGCCGCGGTCGAAGATCACCAGCATGTCCTGCTCGAGGGCGGGCAGCACGCCGTCGGCCAGCTCCCGCTCTCCGGTGCGGATCGGGCCGAGTTCGGCGGCGACGATCGCGTGCGTGCCGCACTCACCCAGCCCCACGACCCGGACTTGCGGGAACGCCCCACCCTGCCCGGTACGCGAGGACGGCCGGCCGAACGCCTGCTCGTTCTCCGGCGTGTCGGGCAGGTCGAGAGTGACCCCGTCGACGGCCATCAACCGCCACCGGTGGGAAAGCCACGCGCCGATCGTCGACGCCGTGGCCAGCGGCCTGGCGGCGCGGTCGAACAACTCCCGCACCGGCTCCTCACCGAGGCGTTGCCGGGCCTGGCACAACGCCGACGCGGTCGGTACCTTCCAGGCCCGCTCCCACGCCGACACAAGCCGTAGCCCGCCGACCATTTTACGCATGACTTCTTCGTAGGCCTCGCCGAAGAACAACGCCAACGCGATCACGTAATACACCACCAGCCGGGCCGGCAGCAGCCGTTGTCGCTTTTCTGTGCGTCTTGTTTCCAGCAGTACCTGATCGACCAGGCCCCGCGGGTAAATCCGCGCGACGATGCCTAAACTCAGGAAGTCCGAAAGCCGACCTGCACGCGGTTCCTGCTCATTCGTATCACCCGACACGACGCAGAAGCTATCCCCATCGAACGCCGAATACGTGCTGCGGAATCGCGCGTGTCAAATGCACGGACGCGGATGCAAATAGCCTGCCCTACCAAATTTGGTAGGCTACAACTTCGAAAAGTCCCGCCCGAGTCTTATCTGAATGGCATTGGACATAACCCGGTTGATCACACACGCGAAGCACTGGCTGGAGACCGGGCCGCTGCACCTGAAATCCGCCGACCTGGACAAGATCACCAACAACCTCACGGCAACCATCAAGGCACACCAGGGCCAGCTGATCAGCGGCGCGATCAGCACCGTGCGCGCCGTCACCGAGGGCATCGCCGCGCTGCTGCTGATCTTGCTGGTGACCTTCTACCTACTCCGGGACGGGCAGCTGGTCTGGGCCTGGGTGGTCCGGCTGTTCCCCCGCGCGGCGCACGAGCGGCTCGACCACGGCGGACGGGCCGGCTGGCGCACGTTCGGCGGCTACATGCGCGGCCAACTGTTGATCGCCTTGTTCCACGGCGTGACGATCACCATCTTGCTGCTCGTGCTGCGCGTCCCGCTAGCCGCCGCACTCGGCGTACTGATCTTCCTCGGCTCGTTCATCCCGCTGGTCGGCCTGACGATCACCGGCGCGCTCGCCGTCGCGGTCACCCTCCTGGAGCACGGCTGGCTCACCGCATTGATCGTCGCGATCGCGATCGTCGTGCTGGTCCAGGCCGAGGC
>NZ_CAXUCH010000392.1:0-1526 GCF_964249325.1 uncultured Mycobacterium sp.
GCTCGGCCTACCCGAGCACCCATGAACGCCACCGTTCTGGCCGCGATCGTGGTGGTGGCGGTCTGCTTTGAGGCGTTCTGCCTGATCAACCTCTGCCGGGCCGAGGCGGTTCGCTACCTGCCGAAGTGGGCGTGGACGGTCATCTGCGTGATCTCGATCCCGTTGGGCGGGATCGTCTACCTGAGCATCGGCAAGACCCGTGACCACGCGGCGCATGAACCTCGCCCGCCACAAGGAGCGCCCCATCGCAGCCATCCCGCTCCTGTGGCGGCTCTTGCCGGGCTGGCGGACGCAATCGAGGTCAAAGGGCTCACCAAGCGGTTCGGTTCGCTCACCGCACTGGACGACCTGAGCTTCACAGTGCAGCCAGGGCGGGTCACCGGCTTCCTCGGGCCGAACGGCGCAGGGAAGTCAACCACGATGCGCGTCATCCTCGGGCTCGACGCACCGACCTCCGGGAGTGCTCTGATCGGTGGCCGCGTCTACGGCCAGATCGTCCGGCCGTTGCGCCAGGTCGGCTCGCTGCTGGACGCCAACGCCATGCACCCAGGACGCAGCGGCTGGCAACACCTTCGGTCCGTTGCTCAGAGCAACGGGATCAGCAAACGTCGAGTGCGTGAAGTTCTCGACCTGACCGGGGTGGAGACCGTCGCCCAGCGGCCGGTCGGGTCTTTCTCGCTCGGGATGAAGCAGCGGCTCGGGATCGCGCTCGCGCTGCTCGGCGATCCGCCGATCCTCATCTGCGACGAGCCGGTCAACGGCCTGGACCCCGAGGGCGTTCACTGGATCCGCGAGCTGTTCAAGACCCTCGCGGCCGAGGGCCGCACCGTGTTCGTCTCCAGCCACCTGATGAGCGAGATGGCGCTGACGGCCGACCATCTCGTCATCATCGGCCGCGGCCGGCTGCTCGCCGACACATCCGTCGAGCGCTTCATCGAGTCCAACGCCCGGTCCGATGTCCTGGTCCGCTCCCCGCAGATAGCCGCGCTCACCACCCTGCTCACCAGCCACGGCGCCACCGTCACCGCAGACGGCGACCATGGGCTCGCGGTTACCGGCCTCGACGCCCCGACGATCGCCGACCTCGCCGCCGAACACACAATCCCGGTCCACGAGCTGACGCCCAGGCACGCGACGCTTGAGCAGGCATACCTCGACCTCACCGAGGCAAGCGTGGACTATCCCGCGGGCGCCTCCACGGGCAAGGAAACGGTGCCTTCCTGATGGTCCTCCCCGAGACCACGGCAACCGAGAGGACCCCGGCGATCACGACCCGCGTCGCCGAGGTGATCGCCTCGGAGTGGACCAAGATCAGATCGGTCCGATCGACGTTCTGGCTGTTGGTCATCGCGGCCGTCACCGCGATCGGCGGCAGTGCGATCGTCGCCATCTCTGAGCGGTCGAGCAGCCAGTCCCCGATCGGTGACCCGGTGGCATCGGTCTTCACGGCCTGGCTGGAGTACCCGGTCCTCGCGGTCGGCATCCTCGGCGTGCTCAGTCTCACCAGCGAGTACGCGACCGGGCAG
>NZ_CAXUCH010000392.1:1536-2480 GCF_964249325.1 uncultured Mycobacterium sp.
GTACCACCTTCGCCGCCGTACCGCAGCGCCGCACGGTGCTGGCCGCCAAGGCCAGCGTCATCGGCATCATCGCGCTCATCTTCGGCGAGGCGCTCGCCTTCGCCTCGTTCCTGCTCAGCCAGGCGATCCTCGCCGGCCATCACGGCGCGACGTCGCTCTCCCATCAGGGTGTGCCCGGCGAGCTGCTTGCTGCTGGCTTCAGCCTCTTTGCCATTGCGATGCTCGGCCTCGCGCTAGGCACCATCATCCGCAACACCGCCGGAGCGGTCGCCGCTCTCCCCGCCCTGATCTATCTGCCGCTGGTCGTCTTGAGCCTTCCGCACCCCTGGAACGACTCCATCGGGAAGTTCACCCTGTTGATGGCCGCCTACCAGCTCGTCTCCGAGCATTCCCACGCCGCGTTGCTCTCCGCGCCCCTCTCGCTGGCCGTGGTCGTCGCCTGGCCCGCAGTCGGTCTGCTGACCGCCGGAGTCCTGATCCAAAGACGAGACGCCTAACTCAGCGATTGCCGATGACAACGCCCTGCTCACGGTTCGACAACGCTGGGGAGACAGCGAGGGATGCAGCGCGCTACCCACGACCGGAGCAGGAGCCATCCGTTCCACAAGCGATACGTGGAGTGGTCCGAGGCCACGTCGGCGCGGCAGTCAAAGTGCTGCGAGAGCGGATCGCCGAGCCCTGGACACTGCAAGCACTGGCCGAGGAAATCCACCTATCCCGCTCTCAGCTCGTCAGGGCGTTCGATGCGACCGTGGGGATGAGCCCGATGGCCTATCTACGCCAGATGCGGGTAGAGCGGATGGCGCGGGTGCTGGTCTCCACGGACCTGTCGATCGCGGAGGCCGCCCGCCTGGTCGGCTGGCGAAACCAGTTTCACGCCATTTATTTTTTATTATACGTCTACGTCATTTATCTAAACTATTTCCGTCGTCGGCAGACGCCAC
>NZ_CAXUCH010000393.1:0-2459 GCF_964249325.1 uncultured Mycobacterium sp.
GCGCGCGGCGCCTCGCAACACCGCCAACCAGCGACGGTAGCGAGCCGCGGGGCCCAGACCGGCCGACAGCGCCACCACGGCGGAGTCGTCGATACGTGCCGTCGCCGACTGCCACAGCGCGTCGACATCCCGCTGGTCGGGGACGATCGCCAGCACACCCTGCCCGGCGCGTACCGTCTGCGCGGCAGCCTCAGCCAACCTGTGCGCCCACAGCTCTCCCGGCAGCGCCTGCCACACGGCTCGGGCCGCGCGCGACTGGTCCAGCGCGGCCAGAAACTGACCGCCGCGGCCATACGCTTGCCAGCCCGCCGGGTCTACCGGCTCGACGACGGGCTGGCTTGCCGTTGCCGTGGTTTCGCGCTCCGCCCCGGCATGCCGCGGCGGCACTGCCAGCCGCAGCACGTCGGCCCGGGTTCCGGCATAACGCGCCGCTACCGCGTCGACCAGCCGGCGGGTCTCAGCGGTGAGCACCGGCTCGGCGGAGACGACCCGGTCCAGCCAGCCCAACTTGCCGGCGTGATCGGTGTCGGTGCGGCGCTCCAGGATGAACCCGTCGACCAGCCGGCCGTGGAACCGCACCCGGACCCGCACCCCCGGCTGGGCGTCGTCGGATTGTTCGGCGGCCACGAGATAGTCGAATTCGCGGTCGAGATGCGGCACCGACAACATCGGCAGCACCCGCGCGACCGGCTCATGCTCGGCGGCCTGCCGGGTTGTGCTCACTGGTCGGCCACCGGCTCCGCCCGGCCGAAGAAGAACCCGGCCGTGATCAGGATCTGTGCCACCGCATAGGTCCACCAGACGGGCACTGCCAAGGCCTCGTTGTCGAGCACGAAGCGATCGATGCCGATCATCGCATCGGACACCGCGAAACACACCGCGCCGGCCGCCGTCCACAGCGTGGGTAACCGTGCCAGCAGCGCCGCGCACACCATCGCGGCCAACACCACCATGTAGACCGTCACCGGAAGCGTCAACGTGTGCAGCTGCGGCCAGAACCACACCAGCAGCGCCGCACACGCGACGTAGGTCACCGCCACGGCGATCAGGCGTGCACCCGAGCGCCGGGCCAGTGGGATGAGCGCGGCCAGAAAACAGATGTGCGCCAACAGAAATGACGTCAGCCCGGCGACGAACGACGGTGACCACCAGGGGATGGCAAGCAACCAGTCGCCGGCAGCCGACAGCAGCAGTGCCGGCAGCAGCCAGCGCCGCTCCCGCGCTATCGGATGCGCGGCGGCGCCCACCGCCAACAGCAGCGCCATCGATGCCTTGAACGCGGGCTGGGCCATCCAGTGGCCGGTTAACTGTTCACCAGGGGCAGAACGCAATGCGGTCACGGTCAAGAACATCCCGTAGCCGGCCCCGCACCAGCCGGCGACCGCCCAAGCGCCGAGCACCACGCGGGATGCGTACGGTGAGCCCATGCCCAGCTTCGACACCCCCGGTCCCGCCATCGACGCCATCTTGCTGAAGGTACTGGATAAGGTCCCGTTCCGGTTGTCCCCCGACGACGGTATTGACGTGGTGCGGCAGCGGCTGCGCGAGCTGCCCCGCCGCGCGGTTCATCCGGAGTTGCGGGTGGAAAACAGCAGCGTCGACGGGCCGGCGGGCGTCATCGGTATCCGAATCTATTGGCCGCCAAGTAGTTTGGAGTCGCCACCGCCTGTTGTGGTGTACTTCCACGGTGGCGGCTTTGTCTGCGGCGATCTGGACACCCACGACGGAACGTGCCGCCAGCACGCCGTCGGCGCCGACGCGGTGGTGGTTTCCGTCGACTATCGGCTGGCACCGGAGCATCCCTACCCCGCTGCTGTCGAAGATGCTTGGGCGGCAACGCAATGGGCCGCCGAGCATGCCGCTGACCTCGGTGCGGATCCCGCCCGGTTGGCGGTGGCCGGTGACTCGGCCGGCGGCACCCTCTCCGCGGTGATCGCCCATCGGGCCCGCGACAACGCCGGCCCGCCGATCAGCTTCCAGCTGTTGTGGTATCCCTCCACGCTGTGGGACACCTCCCTACCGTCGTTCACCGAGAATGCGTCCGCAATCGTCCTGGACCGCAAGGCGATCGCGGCGTTCTCGCGTTGGTATGCAGGCGAAATCGACCTGACCAATCCGCCGCCGGGGCTGGCGCCGGGCCGGGCGAAGAACCTGGGCGGGCTGCCGCCCGCGTACATCGCGGTCGCCGGCCACGACCCGCTGCGCGACGACGGGCTCCGTTACGGTGAGCTGCTCGCCGCGGCCGGGGTGGACCAGCAGGGCTTGGGTGCGCTGCTGATGGAAATCCTTGTGGACGACGTCAAGATCGAGTCCGGCCCCGACGGTACCACGGTCCGCCTGACCAAATCCGCCCCGGAATAGATTGCACCCAGCATGACACAGAAGAAGGCCGGCCCGGACTGGGCACATGAGGATGCGGAGACTCTGTTCGCCCGTTACGCGCGCACGCGGGACCCGCA
>NZ_CAXUCH010000394.1:0-1638 GCF_964249325.1 uncultured Mycobacterium sp.
CTTTCCACCTGAGCGGCCACTGCGCCGTCATCGCCCCCGACATTTGGGTTGCAGTTAAACCGACCGCACCCGCGTCGGCGCCGGAATCGTTACGCTGACGCGGTATATCGAACGCGGTGCCCGCATCGGGCTAAGCTCCGCGGGCTGGCTACCAGTGAAGGAGCGGGTCGTGGTCTTGCACATCATTTGGATGATCATCCTTGGCCTTGTCGTCGGCGCGATCGCGCGACTCATCGTGCCGGGCAGGCAGCCCATGGGGTGGATCGCAACGGCACTGCTCGGCATCGCCGGAAGCTACGTCGGCGGGACGCTGGGCAGCATGGTTTTTCCGCCACACCAGTTCGACATTCACCCGCCGATCAAGCACTCGTTCTTAGGTGCGCTGGTCGGCGCGGTGATCTTGTTGCTGATCTATAAGGCCGTCACGTCGCGCACCCGAACCTTGTAGCAGCAGCGAAAGTCGTGCGCCGCTGACCCCTCGGGTGATCGGCGGGTCGCGGCATCATGGAGTGATGGCGTCAGCGCCCACCACAACGACAATGAGCGCCTGGCGGGTCCGTCGTCCCGGGCCGATGGAAACCCACCCGCTGGAGCGCATTACCACCGAGGTGCCACGTCCAGGGCCGACGGAGTTGTTGGTGGCCGTGCACGCGTGCGGCGTCTGCCGTACCGACCTACACGTCGCCGAGGGTGACCTGCCCGTGCACCGCGAGCACGTGACGCCGGGCCATGAGGTAGTGGGCGAGGTTATCGAGGTCGGTCCGGACGCCGGCGACACATTCGCAGTGGGGGATCGGGTCGGTATCGCTTGGCTGCGTCACACCTGCGGGGTGTGCAAGTACTGTCGCCGGGGCAACGAGAACTTGTGCCCGGAGTCGCGCTACACCGGCTGGGACGCCGACGGTGGTTACGCCGAATTCGCCACTGTTCCAGCCGCTTACGCTCACCCGCTGCCGCGCGGCTACAGCAACAGCGAGCTTGCACCGCTGTTGTGTGCCGGCATCATCGGCTATCGCGCACTGCTGCGAGCCGAGCTGCCGCCCGGTGGCCGGCTCGGCCTCTACGGCTTCGGCGGCAGCGCCCACATCACCGCCCAGGTGGCGCTGGCGCAGGGCGCCGAAGTACATGTGATGACGCGCGGCGCGGCGGCCAGGGAACTGGCGCTGGGGTTGGGCGCCGCATCCGCGCAAGACGCTGCCGACCCGCCACCTGTGCCGCTGGACGCCGCGATCCTGTTCGCACCGGTCGGCGATCTGGTGCTGCCGGCCCTGGCGGCATTGGATCGCGGCGGCACACTGGCGATCGCCGGCATCCACCTCAGCGACATCCCCGCGCTCAACTACCAGCGCCACTTGTTCCAGGAGCGCCAGGTCCGTTCCGTCACGTCCAACACCCGCGCGGACGCACGCGCCTTCCTCGATTTCGCGGGACACCATCACATCACGGTGACCACGCCGGAATATCCGCTGGCACAAGCAGATCGAGCGCTCTCGGACCTCAGCGCCGGCCGCATCGCCGGCGCCGCGGTCTTGCTCGTCTAGCTGGATAGATGCCAGACCAAGGCGGCGGCCAAGGCGCCTAATCCGTTGCAGGACCAGTGCAGAGCGATCGGTGCGATCAAGCTGCCGCTGCGGCGGC
>NZ_CAXUCH010000394.1:1648-2380 GCF_964249325.1 uncultured Mycobacterium sp.
CAGCTGAAGACGAATCCCGCTATCGCGGTGGCGAGCACCGCCAACGTCACCCCGGCCAGCATGCCGCCGACCCCGCCACCCAACAGTCGGGTGAATCCGACATTGCTGCTCGTCAACCCCAACGACGTCGCGATATGCCACAAGCCAAACAGCAGGGAACCCACCACGGCCACGCCGCGAAAACCCCACGCCCGGTTCAGCGCCCCGTGCAGCACACCACGAAAGGCCAACTCCTCGGGGATGACGGTCTGCAGCGGGATGATGACCATCGATGCGATCAACGCGCCGGAGATTGTCGCGTAGTGACTGTTCATGAACATCGGTCGAGTCGCCGGCAGCAGCGCGCCCACGGCGATCACCGACACCACGACACCCACCGCGGCCAGCGCATAACCGAGCCCGGATTTCCAGTGCTCGCGGCCCAGCCCCAGCTCGGACCAACCCAACCCGCTGGCCCGCAACACGATCAGCAGCCCCACGGCCGCGGCCGGGACGGTAGCGACATTGGCCCAGCGGGTGGTGAAATGCGCGACCAGGTTGGTCAGTGCCAGCACCACGACGACGACGGCGACGTCGACATAGCCCGGAAGCGATGCAGCGCCGACAGCTGCACGGCCACCGGGTGAGCCGACACCGCTACCGCGCTTTCGTCACCAGACATTTCCACGAGGCTACCCGTTATCACCCCGGGCTCGATTGGTCGTCTCGTTCCCGTCACTCGCTGCGCTCGTT
>NZ_CAXUCH010000395.1:0-2365 GCF_964249325.1 uncultured Mycobacterium sp.
GCACAGCCCCCCGGCGTTAGTGGCGATGTTGCCGCCAATGCTGCAGATCTCGTAGGACGACGGGTCCGGGGGATACCACAGCCCGTATTCGGCGACGGTCTTTTTGACCTCGGCGTTGAGTAGCCCGGGCTGGCACACCGCGGTGCGGGTGACCGGGTCGACGACAATGTCACGCATCTTCTCGGTCGACAGCACAATTCCGTCGTCCACCGCGGTGGCCCCACCCGAGAGACCAGTGCCCGCGCCGCGCGGCACCACCGGCACCCGGTGGGTGCTGGCCCAGCGCATGACGGTCTGCACCTCTGCGGTGCGGCGTGGCCGCACTACCGCCATCGGCTTGCCCGCGGAGGGGTCGAAGGCGCGGTCTTGCCGGTAGCCCTCGGTGACCGCCGGGTCCGTGACGACCATGCCGTCCGGCAGCTCGGCGATCAGGCTGGCCAACACATCCGCGCCCACGGACCGATCCTACGGTTTCGGATCGACCACCAGCTTCGGCGCGCGATCCAGGTCTCGCAGCGACGGCAGCCCCAGCGACACCAGTCCCATCAGGGTCATTGGGATGGCCAGCACCAAAAACGTCGTCCGCAACCCGGCGGCGTCGGTCAGCGGTCCCGCCAGCGCGAAACCCAGCGGCCCGGCCGCATAAGCCAGTGAGGTCATGACCCCGACGACGCGGCCCCGCAACTGCGGCGGCGATCTGGTTTGCATCGCGTAGTTGTAGATCGGCGCGATCGGCCCGTAGACCAAACCGATCAGCCCGCATAGCACCAAGATCACCGCCAGCGCAGGCAAGAACGAGATCAACGCAGTGCACACGCCGAGCGTCAACGTCGCGGCCAGTAGCGTGGTCCGTCGACTCAGCCGCCGGACCACTACCGGATAGGCCAAGGCACCGGCCAACCCACCGATGCTGAGCGCCATCAGCACCCAGCCAAGATGCGCGGGCTCCTTTCGATCGGTGAAGTACTTCGGAAACAGCACGCTTTCCATCGGCAAATACAGGCCGGTCATCGCCAGGTCGATCAGCGCCAGCGTGCGAAGCACTTTGATGTTCCACACGAACCGCAGCCCGTCGACCATCCCCGACCATGGACTGCCCGGGCGTTCCCCAACTGGCGGCGGACCCGCGCCGGCCAACCGCAGCATGCTGATCGCCGCAATGGAGACGCCGAACGCCCCGGCCGCCACCCACATCGTGTTGACCCCGCCGATGGTCGCGATGAGCATGCCACCGAGTCCGGGGCCGACGATGTAGGCGACGTTGAAGATTGCCTCGTAGAGGCCGTTGGTGCGGTCAAGCGTCCACCCGGCCTGCGCGGCGGCTTCGGGCAGCATCGATTCGCGCGCGGTGATGCCTGCCGGATCGAACGCCGCACCCAGCGCGGCCAGCACCGCGAGGACCCCGACGGTGATGCTCCGCTGGCCCACGGTGATCGCCAGCACTGGCACCGCGGCTACCGTGCTGCCCGACAGCACATCGGAGAGAATCGAAATGCGCCGTCGGCCAAGGTAATCCACCGCGGTTCCTGCGATTAGCGTAGAAAACAGCAGCGGCAACGACGCGGCGCCGGCCACGATCGACGCGTCGGCGGCGCTACCGTTGCGCTGCAACACCAGCCAGGGAAAAGCGACCAGCGAGATACCGTTGGCAGCCGCGGCGGCCAGGGCCGCGAACATGATGAGGTAAGCCGGTCGGCGCGACGGGGTGGACATGAGACTGGGGAAATTTAGCAGCGCACCCATGCTGGCGGCGAGCGATTTTTACCGGGTGTGCCCCGGCGTGCACAGTGGACCGGTGAGCCTCGCCCATCCCCGTACCGCCGAGCTGTTCGACTCGCCGGTGCCACCCGGAACCGGCTGGCCTGGCGATCCCGCGACTTCCCAGACTGTGGTGGCGTCGACGCCGGCCCAGGTGGTCTTGCTCGCCGAGGCCGTCCACACAGTGCCGGAGCTCGACGCCGTGGTGTCGGTGTGCCGCGCGTGCCCGCGGCTGGTGGAATGGCGCGAGCACGTTGCGATCACCAAGCGGCGGTCGTTTGCCGCCGAACCGTACTGGGGCAGGCCTATTCCGGGCTGGGGTGCCGAACGTCCGCGGGTGTTGGTGGTCGGGCTGGCGCCGGCGGCGCATGGCGGCAACCGCACCGGGCGGGTGTTTACCGGCGACCGCTCCGGCGACGTGCTATTCGCCGCGTTGCACCGGGCCGGACTGGCCAACTCGCCGATCAGCGTCGATGCCGCTGATGGCCTGCAGCTGAATGCCACCCGGGGGGTGGCCGCGGTGCGGTGCGCGCCGCCGGGCAACGCGCCGACACCGGGCGAGCAGGCGAACTGCGCGCCGTGGCTGGATGCCGACTGGCGGCTGGCC
>NZ_CAXUCH010000396.1:0-2353 GCF_964249325.1 uncultured Mycobacterium sp.
ATGTTGGCCATCCAGACAAGGGCGAACCAGGCGATCAGGTACCCGCGCCACGAGGTAATCACCCGTTCCGGCGCGCAACCGGTATCGGATCGTGACCGATCAGCGCTTGCTGTACTGCGGGGCCTTGCGGGCCTTCTTCAGACCGTACTTCTTGCGTTCGGTGGACCGCGGGTCGCGGGTGAGGAAGCCGGCCTTCTTGAGCGCGGGCCGGTCGTCGGGTGAGACCAGGATCAGCGCCCGGGCGATGGCCAGGCGCAGCGCGCCGGCCTGGCCGGACGGGCCGCCACCGTTGAGGTGGGCGTAGATGTCGAAGCTGTCCACCCGGTCGACGGTCACCAACGGAGCTTTGATGAGCTGCTGGTGCACCTTGTTGGGGAAGTAGTCCTCGAGGCTGCGGCCGTCGAGGTCGAATTTGCCGGTGCCGGGCACCAGTCGCACTCGCACGATGGCTTCCTTGCGGCGGCCGACGGTCTGGATGGGGCGCTCAAAGACGAACGAGGGCTCGTTTTTCTGCGGCCCCGCCGCGGTAGCTGCCGCTGTCTCGGCAGGCGCGGTGCCGCCGGTGTCGGTTTCTGCCGTTTGGGTCACTGCGTCACCTGCTTGATCTGGTATGGAATCGGCTGCTGGGCGGTATGCGGGTGCTCGGGGCCGGCGTAAACGCGAAGCTTGCGCTTGATCTGGCGGCCGAGCTTGTTCTTGGGCAGCATGCCGACAATTGCCTTCTCGACGACGCGATCAGGATGTCTTCGCATCAGGTCGCCGAGGGTGCGCTTGCGCAGGCCGCCGGGATAACCCGAGTGGCGGTAGATCGGCTTGTCCTGCAGTTTGTTGCCGCTGATCGCGACCTTGTCGGCATTGACGACGATGACGAAATCGCCGCCGTCGACGTTGGGAGTGAACGTCGGCTTGTGCTTGCCGCGCAGCAGGGTGGCTGCGGTGACGGCAAGGCGGCCAAGCACCACGTCCGTGGCGTCGATGACATACCACGACCGCGTGGTGTCAGCTGCCTTCGGCACGTATGTAGGCACAGCGCTTAGTTGCCTTTCTCTCGGGTTGAATCCCGGATGACCCGGGTGCCGGTCAGGCGTCGACGGGCGGGGTGCTCTCGGCGACCGACAGTGACCCGAGCCCCGGCAGACGCCAACCCAGCAGCTTACCGGCGCTCATCCGCGCAGGTCAAAACGCCTTAGCAAAGCAACCGTACCGGCGCATGACTGTGTGGTCCCGACGGCTCCCCTCCATCGGGACCCACACAGGGTCTGTTGGGCCCTACCGCCTCCAGATGCTGGCCGCCTGGCGGTCAGCGCTTGCGACGTCGTCGGAGCCCGCACGCACCGCGTTGCCGAGGTCGACCAGCATCTCGTTGAGCGCAGAGGCTGCTTGCTGCCACCTGAGCTGTTCGACGCGGTAGGCGGCGGCGGCTTCCCGGGTCCAGAGCTCTTGCAGTGGAGCGATCTGCGATCTCAGCTCTTCCAGGGCGGCGTTGAAGCGAGCCGCCGTGGTGTGGATCTCCTGGCGAACGCTGTATTCGATTTCGGAAAAGTTGTACGACAGCGCGGAGTCCATGTGTGATCGCCCGACCTCACAGGTTCCCGCCGACAGTGGCGATGCGGTGGGCATGATTCTCGCCGGCCTCCCGCAGTGTCGCCTCGTTGTAGCGGATGCTCTCCGCGATGCCGTGCAAGGCGTGGTAGAGCTTCATCGATTCGGCGTTCCAGCGCTCCACCACCTCCTTGAATCGGGTGGCCGCGAGCCCACCCCACACCGACGCCGGCACGCTGCTGACCCGCCCGATGAACGCCTGCAGCATGCCGCGGAGCTCCTCGTTGCAAGCGTCGGTCTTGGCGGCGACCGTGTGCATCAGGTTGAAGTCGGTGCTCAACGTGTTGGGTGTGCTCATACCATCTACGACTGCGGCGGTTCGGGTTCGGTTCCCTGCATTTGGTTTACGTGGTCACCGCGTGGGCAGAGCGCACAGCCTGTTCGCACGCGTCGAGGATGGCCGCTGCGCCTGCGGTGCGGCTCTGACAACCGATGCTGATCCGAACGGGACCGTCAAGAAGCACTGTCCAGCGGATCTCGTGTCCGGGGCGAACTTCCCGGTAAGTCACTGCGGGCCGGCCGGCGCTGGTAGCCGACGGGCTGAAGTCGATGAAGACGCCCGACGGCTCGGCGTCGATCGCGCGTTTCAACGACTCCGCAGCCGCAGCCAGCGTCTGGCGGGCAACCGGGGACTGCGTCACATGCAGCGCCACTTCCGGATCAGACGGTGACGTGACCTGGACGCGCGCCGATCCGGGTCCGCCGACGACGCGCTCGACGCGCCACTGCGCGGGAACGCTCAGCGCTACCC
>NZ_CAXUCH010000397.1:0-1814 GCF_964249325.1 uncultured Mycobacterium sp.
GCACATCGCTGGCCACTCGGCGGCTGCGCTGGGTGTCGCGGACCTGCTTCATGCCTTTGATGTCGCGGCGCAGCTTGGCCATCCGCTCGCGAATGCGCCGCCGGTCGGTCTCGATCTTGGTCTCACCGGGACCGCGCAGACCCACCCCGCCCGTGCTGCCACCGGCCCGGCCACCGGCCTGGCGCGACATCGATTCACCCCAGCCTCGCAGCCGCGGCAGCATGTATTCCATTTGCGCCAGCGACACTTGCGCTTTGCCTTCTCGGCTGGTGGCGTGCTGGGCGAAGATGTCGAGGATCAGCGCGGTGCGGTCGATGACTTTGACCCTGACCGCCTTCTCCAGCGCGGTCAGCTGCGCCGGCGACAGCTCGCCGTCGCAGATGACGGTGTCGGCTCCAGTCGCCAGCACGACCTCGCGAAGCTCCTGGGCCTTGCCGGACCCGATGTAGGTCGCGGGGTCGGGTTTGTCGCGGCGCTGGATGAGCCCTTCGAGCACCTGCGAACCCGCGGTTTCGGCCAGTGCCGCCAATTCGGCCAGGCTGGCCTGGGCGTCGGCGGCGCTGCCCTCGGTCCACACGCCGACCAGCACGACTCGTTCCAGCCGTAGCTGGCGGTACTCGACCTCGGAGATGTCGGCAAGTTCGGTGGACAACCCGGCAACGCGGCGCAGCGCCGAGCGGTCATCGAGCGCCAAGTCGCCCGTGCTGGGCTCTGCAGCGGGGTAATGGGGAAATTCGGGATATGTCATAGGCAATTAGAGATGGTGCACGCCGAATCGGCGTCGCGCATCCGAATTAACGCTGCTGTTCGCGCCACCATTCCTCACTCAGTTCGCCGTGGGCGACCAGCACCGACGGCCCGCGCAGGTAGCTGGTGGCTTCGGTGAGGGTGACGACGACGTCGCCGCCGGGCACCCGCACGGTCAGCGTGCCGGTGGTGGCACCGGTATGGGCCAGCGCGGCGACTGTGGCGGCGACGGTCCCGGTGCCGCAGGAGCGGGTCTCGCCCACTCCCCGCTCGTGGACCCGCATCCAGACCGCGCCGTCATCGGGTGCGGTGAGGATTTCGACGTTGACACCGTCCGGAAACTGCGCGTGGTCGAAGCTGACCGGCGCGCCGACGTCTAGAGCCGCCAACTTCTCGGGCGTCAGCCCCTGGTTCACGCACGCCAGATGCGGGTTGCCGACGTCGACCCCTAAGCCGGTGAACCGCCGCCCACCGACAACCGCCTCCCCCGGACCGAGCCGATTGACCTTGCCCATGTCGACGGTGACGTCGGCGGTGGCGGGGCTGACGTGATGCAGGGTGACCGGCCGAGCCCCGGCCAGCGACCCGACGACGAATTCGTCTCGCTGCTCGAGCCCGCTGGCCCGCAGGTAGTGCGCGAACACCCGCGCGCCGTTGCCGCACATCTGCGCGACCGAGCCGTCGGCGTTGCGGTAGTCCATGTACCAGTCGCCGGCGTCGACACCGTCGGGCAGGCGGTCGAGCGCACCGGACGCCTGCGCGGCCGCCGCGGTGGTGACTCGTAGCACCCCGTCGGCGCCCAACCCGCGGCGCCGGTCGCAGAGCGTGGCCACCGCTGCGCGCGCCAGGGTCAGCTTCGCCTCGAGGTCGCACAGCAGCACGAAGTCGTTTTGCGTGCCGTGGCCTTTGGCGAAGATCATGTGCGCCGTTCCTCGATTCCGGCCGCGCCGGCATCATCGTCGTCGGCGCGGATCACCTGCTCAGGATACGTGCCGCCAGGCCCGCAGCACCGCGTCGACGATGTCCGACCTCTGGGGCGTGGCGGCGTCGAGCCAATGGATGCGGTG
>NZ_CAXUCH010000397.1:1824-2345 GCF_964249325.1 uncultured Mycobacterium sp.
TCGCGGCGAAACCAGGACCGCTGCCGCCGCACATAGCGGCGGGTGCCGATGACGGTCTGCCGGCGGGCGTCGTCGAGCAACTCCGGTGTTCCGCCGGCATCGAGGGCAGCGATCACCTGCGCGTAGCCGAGCGCACGTGAAGCGGTGACGCCGTCGCGCAGGCCGCGGTCCAGTAATCCGGTCACTTCGTCGACGAGACCCTGCTCGAACATGGAGTCGGTGCGCCTGGCCAGCCGCTCGTCGAGAGCCGAAGTGTCGCAATCCAATCCGACGATGGCGGTGTCCCAGCGCGGCGCGCCGATGGCCGGCGCCGATGCGGCAAACGGTTGCCCGGTGAGCTCGACGACCTCGAGCGCCCGCACGATGCGCCGCCCGTCGGTGGGCAGGATCGACTCCGCGGCGGCCGGGTCGCGGCTGGCCAGCTCGGCGTGCAGCCGGGCCGCGCCGACCTCGGCGAGCCGCCGCTCCCATTTGGCGCGCACCTGTGCGTCGGTTGCCGCGAACGCCCAGTTGTCGAGCCG
>NZ_CAXUCH010000398.1:0-2341 GCF_964249325.1 uncultured Mycobacterium sp.
CTGCGCGCGCTGGGAACCACCGCGCTAAAACCGGTATCGCCGGCCGCGGTCAATGCATCGGCGGCGATCGTGTCGGCCAGCGTCACCACGAAATCGGGCTGCAGCCGTCCGATGACCGCCGCCAGCTCGTCGGCGTCGGTCATCTTCACCACCCGCGACTGGTCGGCCACCCCGTGGGCGGGCGCATCGGCGTAGCGTTCGACCGCGATCACCTCGGCGCCGAGCCGCTGAAATACGATCGCCAGTTCCCGGCTGAGCTCACCAGACCCCAGCAGCATCACCTTCGTGCGGCCGCCGCCGTCATGTGCGCGTGGCGGCTGATCAACTGCATCGCTTGCTGATTCGTGTTCGAACGCCTGCTCATGTTTTCCGTGAACCGGTTGTCCGTGGTGAGGTCACTCGGTCAGATCATCGGCCACGAACTCACCCCCCTGCTGCTGCATGCTGCTCAGGATAGGGCCGTTTGCTAAGGCAACGATGAGCCCGCTCGCCGGCACCGGCCAGTGTGACTTTCGTGATGCAAGTAATATGGCCGTTATGCTGCCACGCACCTACGAGCATCAAGTCTGCTCGATCGCCCGCAGCTTGGAACTGATCGGCGACCGGTGGACGCTGCTGATCATCCGGGACGCGCTACGCGGTGTGCGCCGGTTCGACGACTTCCGTGCCCGGCTCGGCGTCGCGCACAACGTGCTCAGCGACCGGCTGTCGCGGCTGACCGAAGCCGGCGTGCTGGAGCGCCGGCTTTACCAGCAGCGCCCGGACCGCTACGAATACCACCTCACCGAGCAGGGCCGCGACCTGTGGCCGGTGTTGATGTCGCTGCTGGCCTGGGGTGATCGCTACCTGGCGCCGGAGGGTCCGCCGCTGCTGGTGTTACACCGCGACTGCGGCGGGCCGCTCACTCCACGCCTGACCTGTGCCGAGTGCGGGGCGCTCTTGGGGCCCGGGGACGTCGAACTCCGCCCGGGACCTGGCGCTGGCCGCGCCAGTTAACCGCCTTATCAGAGGTCTATTGCTTCATGCAAGCGACTATGCAATAGTCAGTTGCATCACGCAAGCAACTGGTTCGAGGAGCAGCAATGAGCGCAGGTAGCCCCGTTGACACGTCACCTAGACCGGGCGACAGCACCTACGTGCTCGGTCATGCCGACGTCGAAGTTCGGCGGCTGCTGCTCCAGGCCCGGCTCTACGACGACCACACCGAGCAAGCCCTGCGCCTGGCGGGTTTGCGGCCCGGAATGCGGGTGCTGGACCTAGGTTGCGGGCCCGGGGACGTGTCCTTCGTTGCCGCGCGACTGGTCGGACCCACCGGGACGGTCCTGGGCGTGGACGCGGCTCCCGAGATCATCGAGTTCGCTCGCGCCCGGGCCGACGAGCGCGGTCTGTCGACTGTCCGCTTCGAACAGACCGTGATCGCCGACATTGCCGTGGACGAGCCCGTCGACGCGGTGATCGGGCGGCTGATCCTCATGCATCTGCCCGACCCGGTCGCCGTGCTGCGCCAGCTCGCCGAACTGGTGCGACCGGGTGGCCTCATCGCGTTCTCGGAGTTCGACACCACAGCAGCCAGCAGTGTTCCGGACCTGCCGCTGTGGCGGGCGGCCCGCGACGGCATCGGCGCGACGTTCACCGGCATGGGCCTGGATCCGGCCTTCGGCACCACACTGCATTCGTTGTTCCGGCGCGCGGGGCTGGGTAGGCCGCGGCTGACGCTGAGCGCACCGCTGGGCACCGTCGACGACACCGACACCATGGCCTTCGTCGCCGAGACGTGGCGCTCGCTGTTCCCGGCTGCCCAACAGCTGGGCTTGGCCGTCGACGGACTCGCCGATCCGGACGCCTTGGTGGGTCGCCTGCAAGAGGAGGTCGCCGCCGCCGACGCCCTGGTCATGATGCCGGCGCTGATCACTGCCTGGGCTCGGGTGTAGATCGGCGCGTTCAGGGCTGGCCGGGCAGCAACCGCACCATCAGCGCATGCACCTCGGCCAGCACGGTGTCGTCTTCGTCGACGAGTTCGCCGCTGATGAAGGCTTTGCGGCCCTCGGTTTCGGCGATGCGCCCGCGCGCGGCTAGTGGGGTGTCGATCGGGGTGACTTTGCGGTAGTCGACCTTCAATAACGCCGTGCGGCTGATCGGACGGCCCGCGGCGTGCACCACCATCCCGCACAGCCAGTCGAACACCAGCGGTATCACCCCGCCGTGCACCGCCATGTTGCCGCCCACGTAGTAGCGGCTGAACTGGCCGCGCATCTCGACCCCGTCGGCGTCGAACTTCGCCATCGTCCACGGCGGCATCAGCAGGCTGCCCATGCCGGGCAGCGACGGGACCCGTCCGGCG
>NZ_CAXUCH010000399.1:0-2331 GCF_964249325.1 uncultured Mycobacterium sp.
ACTGTCAGACCCGTCCACATTCGCTGCAGCCACCGCTTGAATCCAACCGGCGTGTCGTCGCAACTGGTTAAGTGTCGCGGAAAGAAGCGTCGCGGCGCCTACGAGCCCGAAGGCACCAGCCGCAGACAGATCGAGTTGATGCAGTAGCGCTGGTCCGTCGGGGTCGGATATCCCTCGCCGGTGAACACGTGCCCCAAGTGGCTATGGCAGTTGGCGCACAGCACCTCGGTACGACGCATCCCCATCGAATCGTCGTGGCGCAGGATCACCGC
Organism: uncultured Mycobacterium sp.; assembly: GCF_964249325.1. NCBI lineage: Bacteria > Bacillati > Actinomycetota > Actinomycetes > Mycobacteriales > Mycobacteriaceae > Mycobacterium > uncultured Mycobacterium sp. Next base: position 273 of record NZ_CAXUCH010000399.1, read on the forward strand.
GTCGGAGTCCACCGGATCGAAGAACGACGGCCAGCCGCAATGCGATTCGAATTTCTCGGTGCTGCGGAACAATTCGGCCCCACACGCCCGGCACTGATAGACGCCTTCGGTCTTGGTGTCGGTGTACTCACCGGTGAACGGCGGCTCGGTGCCGGCGCGGCGCAGCACCGCGAACTCCTCGGGCGTGAGCTTCTGCCGCCATTCGTCGTCGCTCAGCTGGACTTTCGGCTGGAAAGAGGTCATGCGTTCACGCTAGTCCCGATGGCGCTGACCCGCTGCGCTCGGGCTCCGCCGCGCTTGCGATCACCGCGCTGCGCGGCCGCTCCGGCGTCAGCCACGCCGGATCGATCCCGGAATCCAGCCGGTTCTCGGCCTTGGCGTCCAGATAGCGGAAGTACAGCACGGAGAACACCACGATCAGCAGCAACGACCAGCCGTAGGTGATCTTCAGGTATTCCAGCGGACGTCCGACGCCCATCCAGTTGAACAGCAGCCAGCGGTCCATCGTCATAAACCCGTACACCCCAAGCCACGCCGGCCAGTTGCGGATCACCGAGTTGCGCAGCACCACCGTCATCAAGAACGGAAACAGCATCATCGAGTAGTAGCCCTGAGCCAGCGACAACACCAGCCACGACCACAGCAACAGCACCCCAGACGACGTGGCCATCCAGAACAGTTGGTCGCGGGTGCGGTAGTAGCGGTACAGCAGCCACAGACTGGCAATCGCGATCAGCGTGAACGCGATCCGCAGGAACAGGATCAGCCACGTCGGCAAACCGAAGTACACGCCGTTGCCCTCGATCGAGCTGTTGAAGTAGTCCCGCACGCCCAGGATGTAGGGGACCGTGCGGGTGACGAAGTCCTGTGGGTCACTGACCAACGGCCAGGCGGCCGCGTTCAACACCAGCGGCAGCACGACTGCGGCCATTACCGCCCGCCACTGGCGGTTCAGCATCGGCAGCAACACCAGCGGCGCCAACAAGGGTTTGGTCACCAGCGTCAACCCGATCGCGATGCCGGCCCACCACTGATGGCTTGTCTTGCCGTCGAGCAGCCAGCGGAAGAACAGCACTTCGGCCAGCAGGACACAGCCGTTGATGTTGGTGAATACCAGTGTGTTGGTGACGCTCTCGGTGCAAAACATCGCCAGCAGCAGAGCCGGAGCGGCCACCGAAGCCAACGTGTAGTTGAACAGCCGCAGCAACAGATACCAGGCAATCAGGATGGCCACGGTGTTGCACAAGATGAACAGATAGCGCGACGGCGTGAAGGGCAGATATCCGAACGGCGCCATCAGCAGGGTGCCGCCAGGCGGATACAGGAAATGCGGATCGACGTAGTCGAAGTGTTCATTGTAGATGTCCCAGCCGTGCCGGAAGTTCAGCACCGCGCGATAGACCGGCTTGAAGTCGTCGGTGATGTTGCCGTTCGTGGTCACCACCACGCTGCGGTGGATCACCGCGAGAATCGCCACCGGCCACAACGCCGACCTCAGCACCGTTGCGGCGCTGGGCGCGCCGGTGCGCGGACGAAAGGCGGCCAGCACGGAGTCGCGCCAGCCGGTACGGATGGAGTCAGCTGCCGTCACGAGCGAACCGTACACCGCTGCTCATCCGCGGCGATAAGTCAGGCCGGACAGTAGGTGTCGGTGTCGGGCAGCTTGCCGCTGTTGAGATAGGCGATCAATGGTGGCACCGCACACGACGAGTAGATGCTGGTGCCGTGGCCGATGCCCTGCCACATCACCCGCTTGCTCGCCGCGCGCGCGTTGATCATGGTGGCGGCCGTCGCGGCGACGCCCTCCGAGCCGGTGATCGGGTCGTTCTGCACACCCATCAACATGACGTCGATCTTGAGCTTTTTGGGCGGCTGCGGCGGCGAGCCGCTGGGCCAGTGGATGCACTTGACCATGTTGAGCGCTGCGACCGGGCCGAACTGCGGGTAGAGCTTTCCCCATTCGACCACCAGTTGACGAACCCGGTCGGGCGTCGGGCGGTTCAACGCGTCGCCGCAGGAGTTGATGAACTGGCCGTCGGTGTCGCGGGTGGCCTCGGCC
>NZ_CAXUCH010000400.1:0-2331 GCF_964249325.1 uncultured Mycobacterium sp.
GGCCGCTTTCGCCAGCAAGCCGGCGGTCAACCAGTCGCCGGCACCGCAGGTGTCGCTGCGGCCGCTGCCGGCGGTGTCCGGCGGGACGATGTGGTGCCCGGCGTGGCGGCGGTCGGCGAAAATCGCTCCGCGTGCCCCGAGCGTCACGCTGACCGCCCGCGACCCCCACTGGATGCGCAGCGCGCCGGCCAGCCGACTGGGGCTGGCGGGCGAAAACTGCTCAGCCTCAGCCTGATTGGGCGTGACGAGCGTGCAACCGCGGATCGGTTTGGGGCCGCGCGGGTGCGGGTCCCAGACGACAGGGAGCCTGCCCGCTGCCGCCTTGAGCATCGCGCGCAGTTGCGGGTGCGCGGCGACGCCGCGGCCGTAGTCGGAGACGCAGACCGCCGCCGCCTGCTCCAAGACCGCTTCCACCTCCGGCGTGAGGGGCTCGTCGCCCGCGTACCCGTCGCCGTGGTCGATACGAACCACCGACTGGCCGCCCGCCCGGATCCGGATCTTGGTGGCGGTGCTGCCGGCGAGGGGAATCCCGACGACCCGGATGCCCGGGTAGTCGGCGGAGAACAGCCCGGCCAGTGTGCGACCGGTCGGATCGTCGGCAGTCGCGGTCACCAGCACCACCTCGGGGTGCACGCGGGCGGCCAGCACGGCCGCCAGCCCGGCACCGCCGGGCCGCTGCCAAATCCGCTCCGGTTCCACCACTGGAACCGGCGCCTCCGGGGAGAGCCGGCTCGCCGAACCCTCGACGTCGATGTCGAGTATCGAATCGCCAATGATGACAGGTGGTTTCATACGGCTTTGCTCCTCGGGCCGAGCAGCACCTCGTCGAGCGCCATGCACAAGCCGTGCAGGAGCACCAGGTGGATCTCCTGCACGGTGGCCGTCGAATCGGCGTCCACGCAGATCGCGTCGTCGCTCATGGCCAGCAGCGGATTAGGCGCCGGACCGGTCAACGCCCAGGTTGTCACCCCGATTTCCTGCGCCGCCTTGACCGCGGCGAGCACGTTGGGGCTGGTGCCGCTGGTGGACAACGCGACCAGCACATCGCCGGGCCGGCCGTGCGCCCGCACCCCACGGGCGAACATTTCCTCAGGACCGTAGTCGTTGACGATCGCCGTCGACGCCGAGGTGTCGGCGTGTAAAGCAATCGCGGACAACGGATCTCGTTCGTTTTTGAAGCGGCCGACCAGTTCGGCGGTCAGATGTTGGGCTTCGGCGGCGCTGCCACCGTTGCCGCATGCCAGCAGGCGACCACCACTGGTGAGCACGCCCGCCAGATGCGTGCCCCAGTCCGACAGTTGGGCGGCGGCCGGACGAACCCGCGCCACCGCGGCCACCAGATCGGCGAAATGACGTTCGATCATGCTGCACCTCGACTGGATACCTCGGCGACCGCCGAGACGACCTCCTGGGCGCTGATGCCGTCCAGACAGGGATGCCCGGCAACCGGGCATTCGCGCGCCCGCGTGCCCCGGCAGGGGGCATCCTGGTCACCCAGCACCGCCACCGTCGTCCCGTACGGCAGCCAGCGGGCGGCCGGAACTACGGGCGCGAACAGCGACACCACCGGTGCCCCGACCGCCGCCGCGAGGTGTGCGGGTCCGGTGTTGGGCGCTACCACGGCGCGGGCGCCGGCGAACACCGAACCGAGTTCGGCCAGCGTGGTCTGCCCGGCCAAATCCAGCGCCACCTCACCGGCGACTTGTGCCGTCAGTTCCCGCTCGGCCTCGGCACCGGTGACCACCACACGGTGGCCGGTCGATGCGAGCGCGTGGACCATCTCCGCGCACTTGCGCGCGGACGGCCGTCGCGCCGGCACCGCGGCGGCCGGGTGAAACGCCACGTAGTCATGCGCGTTCAGGGTGGCGCGCAGTGCCGGGGCGAGTTGCGGCAGGCGTTTGACGCGCAACCGCCCGTCGTCGCCCCCAGGGAGCCGATAGCCCGCGGCTTCGGCCAGCGACAACGCCCGCAGCGGTTCTGCGATGTCTTCGTCGACGTGGTGGCGCAGGTCCAGCAACTTGCCCGGATAGTCGTCGCAGATCGCGCCGATCCACTCCACGCCGGCCATCCGGCAGATCAACGCCAGCGGCAGTGGGGACTGGTGAAACGACGTGAAAATCATTACCGCATCGGGCGTTTCATCGGCGATCGTGTCGACCAGCGACGCCACGGCGTCGGCGGTCACCGGCGGCGCATCGAAGTCCACCCAGGCCGCCGCCCACTCGACCACCCGGTCGACGCCCGGCAGCATCCGGGCGGCCTCACTGCCGCGCGGACCGGCCAGGAACACCACCCGGTCGTGGGCGGCGGCGACGGCCCGGGCCGCGGGGC
>NZ_CAXUCH010000401.1:0-2330 GCF_964249325.1 uncultured Mycobacterium sp.
CAGACCGGCCCGCGCCAATGTCCGTGCCGCCATCGCCCCGCCCGCGCCGGAGCCGACGACCACCGCATCTGCCCGGATCACCGACGCGGTTTCTGCCGACGACACAACGTTTAGCACCGCATCGGGCCGGGCCACGTCGTGCTGCTGGGCGCGTGCTAGCAACTCCGGCGCGTAGCTGTCGGCACCGTTGGCCAGCAACACAATTGCCTTGAGCCCCTCGATCGCCGCCCCGGTGTCCGGGCTCAGCGCGGCAACACGACGCAGCATCTGCGCGCGAGCGTCCGGGCTTAGCCGCGACAACGACCGACCGGTCGCCAAATAGCCTGCGGCCACGAGGCCTATCAGCCCGGCCCGTACCGCGAGCCGGGACGTCGGAGGCATTTGCGCGATGTAGCGTTCCACCCTTTCGACGAGTTGAGCAGGTGACGGACCGCCGCACTCCTCGGGCAGCAGCGCGGCACCGAATGCCGCGGTCGCGCGTTGCGCCAGAGCAGTCATCTCAGACGCCCGAGCCGCCTGCCGAGCTTGATGAAGAACGGATACGTCGCGAAGATACCACCCGCCAAGGCATGCATCGGCCAGCGCAGCTCTTGGGTGTTCACCCCGAAAACCCCGCTGTTCCACATGAAGTCACGTCCGTTGTGTGCCCGGAACGGACGCCAGAGCAGCCCGAGGCCCGGCACGTTGTTGTACAGCCCGAACGAGCCGCCAAAGAAAACGCCAAGAGTGGCGGCCTCGGCGACATCGCGCCGGTCGTCGGGGAGCGTGCGTTCGATCAAGACTCCGGAGGCAACCAGCATCGGCGGATCGAACAGGAAACTCATGTGGTGGTCCTTTCTTTGACGGCGGGCGCTTCGGCGCCGCGCAACCCGACTTCAGCGTGGCCGGTACCAAGTACCGACCAACGCCGATCGCCGACTTCGACGTAGACGTCGGCTTGCTCGGTGTTGGTGCAAACCGCGGTGGCGCCGTCGGGATCGGTGTATTGCAAACTCACACAACGGCTCTCTGGTTGATCAACGCGGATGAGCACGTCACGGCGGCCGATGCGGCCCTCCATCTGCCAGTGCCGCACACTTAGCGTCGTGCGCATCCGAAGTGACGGTAGACCGCTTGGCGGCCAATCTTTTCCGTCGATCCGGAATCGGACGAACGCCATCGGCGGAAGTCTACGTAGGCCTGCTCTGTGCGAGACCGCGGTGACGACCTCCAGCACGTCGCCGTTTCCGAGGTCGGCGTGCAGCCAGGCCCAGCGTTTGGCGTTGCCGTGCCCGTAGATGTGGGCCACCGCGCCGCGCCACCCGCCGACCCGATGGCTTGCGCCGGCGACCGTCAGCGCGCCGGTGAACTGAGCCGTCGGGGCCAGCACCACCTGAGCCCCAGGTAGCAGATCGCGCTCCCAGGCCACCCGCGGAAAGGTCCACAGCGGCGCCCCGGTGTCGGTCCAGCGCAGCTCCCACGCCAACGATCCGGCTCGCCCGGATAGCTCTTCGAATGCGGCACGCACGCCAGCGGCGTCGAACCAAGCCGGTCCGGTTGCCGGCTCGACGGGTTGCGGCCCGAACCGTTCGGTGCACGGTGAGCCGTCGGGCGGAAACCAGGTGGCCCAGCCATGCCCGTACGGCGAGCCGGTCACCGGGGCCACGGTTTCGTGATGCAGCCACAAGCCCGCGCGGGTCGCCGGATCCGACAGCGTCGCATACCAGACTTCCAAGCGCCCGGGCTTACCACGCCAGCGTGGTTCAGCCGCGGATTGCAATCGGTCGTCCACAGCTTCACCTCCGGTCGACTGTGCGCGCCGGGCGCTGAGGGTGCGGGAACGGCGGGAAATCAGCCAGATTTCCGCCCAGCACGCACAGTCGATGCTCATACACTCGGCCCATCCACTATATTGGTTGAGCCAATGAACCAGTCAAGCCCGTTTTCGCCGCCGGATCGGCAACGGCTGGACGAACAGATCGCCGCGGCCATCGCCGACGCCATCCTCGACGGGGCGTTCCCGTCAGGCTCGACGCTGCCGCCGGAACGCGAGCTGGCCGAGCAATTCGGCGTCAACCGCACCTCGCTGCGCCAGGGATTAGCGCGACTGCAGCACATGGGGCTGATCGAAGCCCGGCAGGGCAGCGGCAACGTGGTCCGCGACCCCACGGGTCTGACCCACCCCGCGGTGGTCGAGGCGTTGGTGCGCAAGCTGGGCCCGGACTTCTTGGTCGAGCTACTCGAACTGCGGGCAGCGTTCGGCGCGTTCATCGGCCGGCTCGCCGCCGAGCGCGCCAACCCCCACGACCTCAGCGCGCTCCACTCCGCGCTGGCGAGCGTGCAGCAGGCCC
>NZ_CAXUCH010000402.1:0-2254 GCF_964249325.1 uncultured Mycobacterium sp.
TCGGTTTGCGCCGACCGCACCAACCCCCACACCGCGGCCCCCGCCAAGTCGGTGATCGTCTCCCCCGCCAACGCGATCGCGCCGCGAGTGACCACCACGAGCATGCTGGCGTCCTCCCGGGCCAGCCAGGACTGCACCACCGTCAACGCCGCATGCGTTGCCGCGTAGACCCCGGCCACTCCCTCCACTGGTTTCGACTCGAACACGTATGCGGCAGCAGCGGATTCGAGTGATTCCGCAGTGTCAGTGGGGGGCCAGTGCTCCCAGGACACGGGTGCAGGCGACACCGAGGGATGCGGTGACCAGTCCAGCTCGAACAGCCGGTCTGGGCCCGAGCCCGACAACGCTGCTCGTAACTGTTCACCGGTGACCGGGCGGGCCACCATCGCGCCCACCGACAACACCGGCAGACCCAGCCCGTCGGTGAGCTCGATCGACACCGACGACGGTCCGACCGGCACGATCCGCGCCCGAACCGCTGACGCGCCGGCGGCATGCAAGCACACCCGCTGCCAGGAAAACGGCACCAGTACGCCACCATCGACGCCCTCGGCTTCACCGGCCAGGAGCAGTGCATGCAACGCCGCATCCAAGATCACCGGATGAACCCCGAAGCCTGCCGGGGAAACTCCCGCGTCCGCTGGCAATGCCACTTCGGCGAACACCTCGTCGCCGCGGCGCCATACCGCAGTCAGGCCCTGGAACGCCGGCCCGTAGCCATAGCCGCGTGCCGCCAACCGCTCGTAACAATCGGCCACGTCCAACGGAGCAGCACCGGGCGGCGGCCACACCGACAACTCGTTGCCCGGCTCGGCTGGTCCCGAGTGCAGGGTGCCTTCGGCATGCAGTACCCAGCCGCTGTCGGACCGCGAAAACACCGACACTTCACGAGAACCCGACGGGTCGGCACCGCCCACGACCACCTGTACCGCGACCGAGCCCGATGCCGGCACCACCAACGGTGCGGCCAGCATCAGTTCCTCGACGACGCCGCAGCCGACGTGGTCACCGGCACGGATCACCAGCTCCACGAAACCGGCTCCCGGGAAGATCACTACACCTTCGACAGCGTGATCGGCCAACCATCCCTGTGAGGAAACCGAGAGCCGACCGGTCAGGACCACTCCGCCCGAGCTGGGCAATTCCACCACCGCACCCAACAGAGGATGGTCGCTGGCCGAAAGCCCCAGGCCGGCAGCGTCGGCCGCGGCACCATCACTAGACAGCCAAAACCGCCGCCGCTCAAAAGCATACGTCGGTAACTCGACGAATCCGCCGCCGGGCAGCATGGCGCGCCAGTCCACGTCAAGACCTGATACGAAGGCCTGGGCCACCGCGCTGGTCAGGCTCGCGGGTTCCGGGCGGTCTTTGCGCATCGTTGGCAGGGAGATGACCTCTGCGTCCGGCAGCGACTCCTCGATGGAGGCCGTCAACCCACCGCCGGGTCCCACCTCGAGGAAACGGTTGGCCCCGGCCGAGTGGGCGAAGCGAACGCTGTCGGCGAAGCGCACCGCTTCCCGGATGTGCCGTGTCCAGTACTGCGGTGACGCGAAATCCTCGCCCGCCGACCGGCCGGTGAGATTCGAGATGATCGGCAGGGTGGGCGGCCCGATGGCGAGGCCCGCTGCGACAGTGCGGAACTCCTCGATCATCGGCTCCATCAACGGCGAATGGAAAGCGTGCGAGACCGCGAGCCGGTGCACTCGGCGGCCCTGCTCGCGCAGCTGTTCCGCGATGGCGGTGACGGCCTCTTCGTACCCCGAGACCACCACCGATCGTGGGCCGTTGACGGCGGCGATACCGACATCGGTGTTCAGCAGTGGCAGCACTTCGTCTTCGGTGGCTTGCACTGCGACCATCGCGCCGCCCGCGGGCAGGGCTTGCATGAACCGGCCGCGGGCGACGACCAATACCGCCGCGTTCTCCAGCGAGAGGACTCCGGCGACGTGCGCGGCGGTCAGCTCGCCCACCGAGTGGCCCATCACGTAATCGGGACTGATACCCCACGATTCGAGCAGCCGGAACAGCGCGACTTCGACTGCGAAGAGTGCTGGCTGAGCGAATTCCGTTGTGTTGATAAGGCTTTCGTCGTAGCCCCACATCACTTCGCGCAGTGGGCGCAGCAGGTGCCGGTCCAGCTCGCCCACCACGGTGTTGAACGCTTCAGCAAACACTGGGTATGCGGCATGGAGTCCCATGCCCATGCCGAGCCATTGGGAGCCTTGGCCGGGGAACACGAACACGGTCTTGCCCG
>NZ_CAXUCH010000403.1:0-2224 GCF_964249325.1 uncultured Mycobacterium sp.
ACTGCAAACATCACCACGTGGCCCGGACGAAGCGGCCCGTCGACGCTGCCGGCCAGCGTCGCGCCCAGCAGGGTCAGCGCCGCTATCGCCGCCACCAGCAGTACCTCACCGGTGCGCGCCCGCGAGCTCTCGCACGGCCGGGACAGCTCGAGCAGCACCGCAAACCACGCCACACCAGGCACTGCGACCAGGTAAACTTCGACGTGGCTCAACGCGTCGACATGCCCGGTGACGCGCACCGCGTCCAGCGCCACGACGGCCGCAAATCCGCACAGCCCGATCGCCGCCAGCACCAGCACCGGTTTGCGCGGGTCGCGGGCCAGCAGATACAGCCCCAGCCACCAGCTCAGCGTGAACACGACCGCCGACAGCGCAGCCATGCGTCTAGTGTCGCACGGCGGCCGTCGACGGATTACAGGCCGTAACGGCGATGACGCAGGCTGTAATCGCGGAGCGCGCGCAGGAAGTCGACGCGGCGAAACGCCGGCCAGTACGCCTCTGTGAACCACATCTCGGAATAGGCGCTCTGCCACAACAAGAAACCCGACAACCGCTGCTCTCCGGAGGTCCGGATCACCAGGTCAGGGTCGGGTTGCCCTGATGTGTAAAGGTTTTCGGAGATGGCCTCGACCGTGACCGCCTCAATGAGTTCCTCAGCGCTGGCACCGTTGGCCAGTGCTTTGTTCAGCAGAGCTCGCACGGCGTCGACGATCTCTTGGCGGCCGCCGTAGGCGACCGCGACGTTGACGTGAAAGCCACTGTTGGGCTGGGTGGAGTCGACGGCCCCGCGTAGTCGGCGTGCCGTTTCCTCACCGACCAGCCCCAAATCGCCCACCGTCCGCACACTCCAGCGGTTGGCCGGCGCACAGATCTCCTCGACGACGTCGGTGATGATCTCGATGAGTGCGGCGAGCTCATCGGGGTCGCGTTGCAGGTTTTCGGCCGACAGCAGGTAGACGGTGGCCATTTCGATGCCGGCCTCTTGGCACCAACGCAGCATCTCGGCGACCTTGGCCGCGCCCATTCGGTAGCCGTAGCTGACGTCGTCGTAGCCCGCGCTGCGCGCCCAGCGCCGATTGCCGTCGCACAAAACGGCGATGTGCCGGGGTAACGCGGATTTCGATGCCGCCAGGCCCTGCCGCAACCGCAGCTCATAGAGCCGGTACAGCGGCTCCTTGAGCCGCGGCGGAATTATCTCCACGGGTATCCAGACTAGTGCGGACGTCGAGAATTACCGGCAATCTCGACGCGCGGCACCCTGGGGTTCACCGGGGCGCCCAGTACTGTGGCTAGTAGGCGTTGCAGCGATCTTGATGAGGGAGGGAGATGAACGCTTCGACCGGCGTGACAGACGATCCCGCTCGGTCCGGGGCGTTGGCTGCGGCCGAACATGCGGCCGAACACCTCGCCGACGGCGCGGTAAATGTCCTGACGAAGCCGCGGCTCCGCGGCTGGATCCACCTCTATTCGGCGATTGTGTCGATCATCGCGGGCGCGACCCTGGTGGCCGTGTCCTGGCCGTTGTCAGGCACCGCCGCCGGACTGGCAACGCTGACCTACACCGCGGCCATCGTGGCCATGTTCGGGGTCAGCGCCACCTATCACCGCATCCACTGGAATTCGCTGACTGCGCGCATGTGGATGAGACGGCTCGACCACTCGATGATCTTCGTGTTCATCGCCGGCAGCTACACCCCGTTTGCGGTGTGCGCCATGCCGCCGGGGGATGGGCGCCTGGTGCTGTGGATCGTGTGGGGCGGCGCGCTGGCCGGGATCGCCCTGAAAATGTGCTGGCCGTCGGCGCCGCGCTGGGTCGGCGTGCCGCTGTATCTGCTTCTGAGTTGGGTAGCGATCTGGTTTATCGGCCCAATCTTGCACGGCGCCGGCGTGGCCGCGATGGTGCTGCTCATCGTCGGTGGAGTGATCTACAGCGTCGGCGGCATGTTCTACGGGCTGCGCTGGCCCGACCCGTGGCCGACGGTATTCGGCTATCACGAGTTCTTCCACGCCTGCACCGTGGTGGCGGCGACTTGCCATTACATCGCGATGTGGTTCGCGGTCTTGTAGGGCGCTAGAGCTGGGTGACGTTCTCCGCTGACCAGTAGGCTTTCATCGCCGTGACTTTGCCGTCGTCGCCCAGCACCATCACGTCGATCGGCTCGATCACCATCAGAGTGCATTGACGAGTGTGTGGAGTGCGCCGCTGTGGAGCAGTGAGCGGATT
>NZ_CAXUCH010000404.1:0-239 GCF_964249325.1 uncultured Mycobacterium sp.
ATCGACTCATGCCCGAGCAGGGTCTGAACGGCGCGCAGGTTGCCCGAGCCGCGGTAGGCGCGGGTTCCGTACCGGTGCCTCAGGGTGTGCATCGACCAGTCGCCGGGCAGGGCGCGGGCCACCAGTCGGCCGATGTGGTTTGCGCTGAGATGACCCCCGGTGCCGTTGGGGAACAACCATCCGCGTGCCGGCATGCCCGGCGAATGGCCGGCGGCGCCTTGGGTCAGCAGTTCCGCGAG
>NZ_CAXUCH010000404.1:249-2208 GCF_964249325.1 uncultured Mycobacterium sp.
CCTGGGGCCCCCAGTCCCCCGCGTCAGCGGCTGACCGGGACCACCCGCGGCTTGCCGCCCTTGCCTTTGACGACGAGTTGCGCCAGACCGTTGATCTCCACCAGGTCGTTGGTGTGCACGACCGCGACCTCGGCGCGGCGCAAACCTGCCTCTGCGGCCAGCCGCAGCATCAGCCGCATCCGGGCATCAGCGTGGGCCAGCGCCGCATCCCAAGCCTGATCCGACGCGGGCCGCGGCGGTGCTTTGGGGACCCGCACGGTGGGCAGCGCGTCGGCGGGGTTGGTGGGCAGCCGGGCGAAACGTTGCGCCCAGCCGAAGAACCCCCGCACCCCGGCGCGATACGATTTGCGGCCCTCCGGTGTCCAGTGCTGTTGGCGGCCGAACCAGTCCAGCAGCATCGCCCCGGTAACCGACTCGGGGCGGCAGCGCAGGCCGCGGGCCACCTGGCAAAGCTGAAAGTACCGCAGCCGCATGGTTTCCGGGCGCTGCCCGGCCGCAGCCAAAGTTAGCAGGTACTCGTCGACCATTGGCGCCCAGGCCGGCGGGGCATAGGTGCGCCGCGGCGGCCCCGGCGGGGTGGGCTTCAGTCGCTCGATCAGGTAGGCGTCGACCACCCCGAGCGGCCCCAGCGCCAGCGTCACATTGTTGGTGTCGCACACGCGGAACACGTTGCCCGACTGGGACAGTCGCAGCCCGAGCCGCTGGGCGCGTCTGCGCGCGATGCGCGCTCGATTAGCGGTGTTCATTCCTCGTCGAGCCATGTGCTGGTGATGATGTCGGCGGCGGTGATCAGCGCGCGGGCCAGTCCGCGGGCCACTGACGGCGTCACCCCGTCCCGCGGCGGTTCCCAGTAGAAGATGGCGGGCGCGGTGCGCATCACCCGGCCGTCCACGGCACGGTCCTCCGCCGCGATCCACACATCATCAGACACCGGCCGTGTCCAGGTGCACACCGTGCCGCCCCCGCACTGATCGGTCAGTTCCTCCCACCGGGGTTCGGCGTCGGGCAGGCACCAGGGCGGCGGTGGGGTGGCGGGGCCGACATCGGTCAACGGTTCGCGCATCGCTAGCTACCTCTCATGGTTTGGTTGCTAGCGCGCCGACGGTCAGTTCACGTTTAGTTCACGAACCGGATTTAGCAGACCTAGTTACATCCCATTAGCTGCACAAACACTGGTGCGCGGTACTGGGATTGAACCAGCGACCTCTTCCGTGTCAGGGAAGCGCTCTCCCGCTGAGCTAACCGCGCCCGGGTCAAAGGATTTGAGGTGGAGACGGGAATCGAACCCGTGTGCACGGCTTTGCAGGCCGTTGCCTCACCACTCGGCCACTCCACCGCGGGGTTTGATGCCACTAGCACCTTCGAGCGGATGACGGGATTCGAACCCGCGACCCTCACCTTGGCAAGGTGATGCGCTACCAACTGCGCTACATCCGCGCGCAGCGGACGAGATCGTCGCCCGGTGCGAAGCACGACGATAGTCCACCTAAGCGGGCCCGCACAAATCTCTTGACACCTTCCGGTATACCTCAGGGCCGCCCATCCAGCGCTTTCTCATAACATGTCCGCCACGTGCTAACCTTCGACCTCGTCCGCCCCTCGGCAGGGGTCCTGTAGCTCAGCGGGAGAGCGTCCGCCTCACACGCGGAAGGTCGCTGGTTCGATCCCAGTCGGGACCACTTCAAAAATGCTGACCTTTCTTAGCCGCGCTTATCCTCTGCTCGAACCGTTCTTAGAACCGGAATGCCGGGGCCGGCATGTTGAAATGTGGCATCGCCGGAGCCGGCATCGCCGGGGCAGGCATGGCAGGCATCCGCGGAGCGGCGGGAGCCGGCATGGCGGGAATCCGCGGAGCCGCGGGGGCTGGCATGGCGGGGAACGCGGGAGCCCGGGGTGCGGGCAGATGCACCGGCGGCTCGGACGACCCCAGATTTGTAGGCGGCTGCGGCGCCGGCAGGT
>NZ_CAXUCH010000405.1:0-2187 GCF_964249325.1 uncultured Mycobacterium sp.
AGGAGGCGGTGATGTCCACCGCGGCGGCTTAGCTCGCGCCAGGCCCCCCCCAGCCCCCGGGCGACAGCCACCACCCGAACGGCCCTACGACGTCGGTCACCGCCACCCCGATGTCAGCGGGGGCTGGCTGCGCGCAGCCACCTTCGGCGCCATGGACGGGTTAGTGAGCAACACCGGCCTCATCGCGGGCGTGGCCGCCGGTGGCGACGCGCACACCGTGCTGTTGAGCGGAATCGCCGGACTGCTGGCGGGCGCGTTTTCCATGGCGCTGGGCGAGTACTCATCGGTCACCACCGCCAACGAGCAGGTACGCTCCGAAGCCCATGTCGAACGCCGCGCTTTGCGGGTGCGTCCCGAAGCCGAACGGGCCGAACTTGTCGACATGCTTGTCGCAATGGGTATGACGAAGCCCACCGCGCAGATCGCCACCGACGAAATCCACCGGGACGAGAACCGGGCGGTGAACTTCCATCTGGTGCAGGAGATCGGCCTTGATCCCACCGAGTTGCCGTCGGCCCGCGTCGCGGCGGTCTCGTCTTTCGCAATGTTCGCGATTGGCGCTGTCATTCCGCTGGTCCCGTACTTGGCCGGCTACGGGTCGTTGTGGTCGGGGCTGGTGTGCGGCGGGATCGGCTTGCTGATCGCCGGCGGTCTGGCCGCCCGGTTCACCCGTAAGCCGGTGTGGTGGTCCGCATCCCGGCAGCTGCTTTTCGGATCCGTGGCCATTGCGGCCACCTACCTGGTCGGTTTGCTCATCGCGACCGTCACGTGATGCGCGCCTTGAGTCGGCTGCTGGTGGTGTGCAGCCTGTGGCTAGCCGGATGCGGCACGTCCGGCACACCGGCGCCCCTACCGTCACTGCGCTACATCGGTCAGGCGCAGGTTGCGCATGCCGCGAAATTTCGCGACACGGTCATCGGCGGCTTGTCCGCGATCAGCTACGACCCCCAGCGTCAGGTGTACTACGTGATCAGCGACGACCGCTCCGCCGTCAACCCGGCCCGCTTCTACACTGTGCGACTTTCCTTGTCGGACAAGGGAATCAGTGACGTGACCTTCACCGACGTCGACCTGCTGCTGGACGAGTCAGGCCATCCGTTCCGGCCGCTGTCGCTGCAAACCTCGCCGCCGACAGTTCCGCCCGATCCGGAAGGGATCGCCTTCGATTCGGTGCGGCAGCGGCTGTATTGGTCGTCGGAGGGCGAGCGGCTCACCGACATCCCGGGTAGGCCGGTGCTGCTGGACCCGTGGATTGGCATCGCCGGGCTGGGCGGCGGCTATTTGGGCCAGTTCCAACTGCCGCCAGTGCTGGCCATGTCGGCGAATAATGATGGGCCGCGGCGCAATTCCGCGTTGGAAGGGCTGGCGCTCACACCAGACGGGCGGTTTGTGTTCGCCGCGATGGAGGAACCGGGCTACAACGACGGTGATCCGCCCGACCGCGATCACGGCGCATTGACTCGCGTTACCAAATTCGACGTCGACACCCGGGCACCGGTGGCCCAATACGCCTATCCGTTGGAGCGGGCCCCCGGCTTCGATGCGTCCAATGGGGTCTCGGATCTGGTCGCGCTGTCGGATACCGCGTTTCTCGTGGTCGAACGTTCCGGCGGCGCACATCCAACGGTCCGGGTTTTTCGTGCCGAGATCGGCGAGGCAACCGACGTGCTGACTGTGCCGTCGATGGTCGGCAGTCAAGTGCAACCGATGGCCAAATCGCTGGCCGTCGACATGTCCGCCACCCCCGGGCTTTCGCCGCTCGACAACATCGAAGGCATCACACTGGGTCCGAAGTTGGCTGACGGCCGCCAATCGGTGGTGTTGGTCAGCGACGACAATTTTTCGGCCGCCCAGATTACCCAATTTTTGTTGTTTTCGATGTAGCTGAATCGACGCGAAAGCTATTCAGCAACCAGTTGATCACTGTCGACGAACACTAGATTCCCGCCGTCGAGCATCACCGCCCATCGTCGTGCGGGATCGGCGATGTGGTATTTGCCGACATCGACGGCTTGCCCGGCCGATTCGCCGAAATCCTCGACGACGATGCCGCAGTCCTCGTGTCCGGTGCCGGGGTAAACGCGTACCCGCAAATTCACGGCCAGTTCGCCATCGTCTTTGCCGTCGGTCTTTTGCGCGTCGCGCGTCATCAAGTGGGGGGGGGGGGCGGGGCCGGCCCAGTGCGGG
>NZ_CAXUCH010000406.1:0-2179 GCF_964249325.1 uncultured Mycobacterium sp.
CAAACGGCACAGCCGTTTTCGCGACATCGCCTGCACCAGATCGTCCACGCGCCGGGTCGAAACGCCGCTGATCCCGGCGAAACCCGAAGGGTTTGCGCCAGGCTTCCTGGATGACAGCCACCAGGGCCTTCTCCGACGTCTTGCGCGGCTCCAGGAACGGCGGGAAGTAGCTGCCCTGCCGCAGCTTGGGGATGCGGAGTTGTAGGCTGCCCAAGCGTGTGTCGAGCGTTCGGTCCCGGTAGCCGTTGCGATAGGTCTGTCGCTCGGCGCTGCGCTCATGGCGTCCGGCGCCGATCAGCCCGTCCACATCCGTCTCCATCAAGAGCTGCACCACGGCCTCCGCCACGCTGCGCAGAAAGTCGCCATCTCCGGCTTTGGTCAAAAGCGCGGCCAGCGGTAGTCTGTCCTCGGTCATCGGGTCCTCATCGGTTCGGGTTAGAGCCTCGCAACTCCACCTTAGCCAAACGATCCGATGGCCACCCCCGCCTACACCGCCACTGTCAGCGAATTTCCACCACAAGCACGGACACTATCGCCGTGCTATGCACGGGCGAGCAGTTCTTCGTCCTTGGCGACTGCCCGCCGGTAAGCTTCCCTCGCCGTCAGTTTTCCAGCATAGGCGAGGAATGATTCCCTTGGCGGAAGGGTTTGAAGACCCAGACCCCAACCGATGTGTGAGCCGACATAGACATCCGCCGCGGTGAACCGATCACCGGCGATGAACGGGTGGCGTTTCACCGCCCATTCGAGTTGATCGACCGTGCGTTCGTAGCTGCCATGGCCCAGGAAGAACTCCTGTTCGGGGGCTGGCACGAAACCGGCGCGGTAGTTGGTGACGGCCTGCTCAAGGGGTCCGGCGGCGAAGAACATCCAACGATGATAGTCGGCGCGCTCCCCTGCGGTCGGGAGCAGTCCCACGTCGGGAAACGTCTCCGCCAGATAGGCTATGATCGCCGCGCTCTCCGTCACGACATGCCCGTTATGTTCGATCGCCGGCACCTTGCCGATCGGGTTTACCTGCGTGAAGAAGCGGTTGCGATCATCCGCGGGACTTTCCGGCTTCGCCAGCGCCGCCCCGCCCCATGCGTCGGCTGCGCTGGACCGCTCATAATCCAGCACCACCGTGTCATAACCGCACCCGACTTCCTCCAACATCCATCGCACGATGCGACCGCGGGAGTTGGGGTTCGTGTAGAAGGTCAGCGTCATCTTTTGTCGTCCCATCGTCCGGAGTTTGTTCAGGCGTCCGACATGGCAGCTTCGGCTAGCGGCGTGGTCTGGTCCGCAGCATCATCAAGCCGCTGCCGCACCGTCCGCAGCATCATGATGGCGTCTGCGATCCCTTGGGCCGGCAGACCCGCCGCGAGATCGCTTGCCCAGCGTTCCTGTCGAACACTGGCACTGGCGTAGGCCGAGAGACCGTCGTCGGTCAGGGCAACCAGACTGGCGCGGCGGTGATGCGGGTTTGGTTCCAGCCGGACCAAGCCACCGGCACGCATGTCGTCAACGATGCGTTGCACCGACTGGCGAGTGAGGCCCATGTTGCGCGCGATATGCGAAACTGGCAGCGGGACCGGAGACAGCGCGATGGCACCCATAACCTGCCACCGCGCACTGGTCAGCCCGAGGTCGCCGACCAGCTCGTCGCCCGCAGCAAGCAAATCGCCATTTAGACGAAATACCTCAAGCACCAACTCGGTCAGCGTGTGTGCGGGGGCATTGGAACTCGGTGCAGGATGCGGACGCGCCATGCTCGTTAAGTATGACATGCCATGCCGCTGTCAATATGACAGTAGCCTGTCTAATAGGTTTTCGGCGTTGTCGCCCGCTGGCGCATGCGGCCAGCAGCGAGTTTGGCTGACGGCAGACACCAATCGCGCAGGCCCGAACGTGTGGCGCGCTTTCCCAAAACGTAGAGGTTGAAAGTTTTGGGAACAGCTCACCGTTCCTTTTTCTCGATCATTTTCAAGAAAGCCGACGGAGTCTGCCAACGGCAGCTATTGCCACCCGCCTTCTCGAAAGCTGCCTGCCCGTTAACCACCAACTGCGGTCGTTGGTGAGCTTCGAACCAGGTGAAGCCAGGCAGCCTGAGATCCTGTCTTCTGGGTGTCTTTCCACCGCTTGACCCCTAATACCAAACGCCCTATCTGCTGACTGCTTTGGCCCAGGTGCGATGGGT
>NZ_CAXUCH010000407.1:0-2176 GCF_964249325.1 uncultured Mycobacterium sp.
TGTCTGACCATCGCTTGAAATCGTCATGCCGGTCGACGGGAATGCCCATCATCTCGGCGATGACGATCGTCGGCAGCGGCGATGCCAGGTCATTGACGAGGTCGATCGGGTGGTGGCCAGCTTTGGCGGCGATGTCATCGATGAGTTGTTCGGCGATGGCGCGGATCCGCGGCTCCCACGCGGCGATCCGCTTGGGCGTGAACGCCCGACTTACCTTCCGGCGTAGCTGGGTATGCTCCGGCGGATCGCTGGTCAGCAACGTGCGAATCGGCAACACGCGACCCAGCACAGCGGCGAGCCACGGTGGGAACTTGATGGCTGGGTTAAACGGGTTGTCATTAAAGCTGGAGCCGGTGCTCAGGTCCGAAGAGAAGCGGTTGGCATCGCGTACGGCCGCCGCGACGTCCTCGTGGCGGCTGAGCACCCACAGATCCGGATCCTGCGAATGGTAGACCGGCGCCTCGTCCCGCAGCCGCGCATAGTAGGGGTAAGGGTCGGCGATCACGGCTGGGTCGTTCAAATCGAACAGTATTCTGCTCATTGCGATGCTCCGAGCACCGTCATCAGGGTGTGCACCCACTGCCGAATGAACCGCTCGTCGTCGCCTCCGAGCGGACGGTCACCGTGAAGCGATGTTGCGATCCAGTAGTTTTCGATCGCACCGAGCCAGATCACCGTGATGGCTTCGAAGTCGCGCTCCGGTGAACCCTCTTGTGGTGATTTGTCTTCCAGCCACTTGGCAAGGAACCGACGTGATCTGGCGAAGAGTCGTTCCCGCGCCTCGGCCATCACCGTCGGGAACCGATCGCCTTCCTTGGCCATCACGCGAATCAGATCGCGCCAGCTGGTCATTAGCACCAGCGAGCCCCGGGCAACCAGCGTCAACTCAGCCTCAAGATTGCCCAGCGACAGCATCGGCGCAAGATTCAAACTCGCCTCCGAGGTTTGGATCGCCCGCTCCACGGCGGCCGCTAGGACCTGCTCCTTCGACCCGAAATGCGTATATAGGGCCCCTGAGTGCGGTGACAAGCGTGCGGCCTCTTCGATCGACGCAACCGAAGTTCCGGCATAGCCCTGATCGGCAAACAAACGCAGAGCTTCGTTGAGAATCCGATCGCGGGTACTGTCGCCCACACGCTGCCCAATCATTTGCTTGGATATACCAACCATACACTTGCTCTTGGGCGCGTGGAGTCAATCGAACTCTGTCATCTCGCAGAGACGCTTCAACCCTTCCCTTGCCACCGGAGCAGGTCGCGTACAGGGTCAGAAGGCGAGACGGCCGGGGCTCGTCGTCCACCCCGAGCTGCGGCGCGAACGAACGAGCCGGTATGCGGGGTGGCTTGCAGATGGGGTCCAATTCGTTGGCAACCTTGGTTACCACTCCGAGGCCGGTACCACTGATCCGGCGGGACTGGTCGCCTTCGACTCCCGTGAGGTTTACGACTTTATAGGTAGGCGGCGGCCGCCTACGAAAGAATCCGACGTCGACCGCGAGGTGTTACCAGCGGGCGGCGCTTGGTGACGGTATCGACATCAGATCCGAACTGGCAGTGTTTGGCAGCGAAGCGGAACCAATTTGGCAGTGGTCAGAATTCGGGCATACCCCGAGTGGAGAGTGTTGGTCCTCAAGACTTTCCGCCACCCTTGCGGTATTCATCACCGAGGTTTGTGAACGAAGTTGTCGAAGTCCGCGCAAACCCGGCGCGCCGACGGGACGTTGGCGCAGCCGACTCGCCGTCGAGGCTGGCGGGCGGCCCTCGGATGAGAAAAACTCTGACAGCGCGGTGTTGTCACCAATCGCGGTCTAGGAGCCGAGTTCGCGTAATCAGGCCTTTGGCGGCAGCGTGGCCAGGAGTGTGGCGCCGGCGATGGCTGCGCCGCCGGCCATACTCAATCCGAGCCATCGCTTTGTCCGTGGCATGTGGGGCCACGCGCCGGCGATTCCGGCGATGTCACCACTGTCTGCAAGCACACCCGCGATCAGCCAGGGTCGCACCCGCGCGCGGGCACGTATTGCGGTGAGAATGCCCATCCCGATTCCGATTTCGCGGCCTCCCATTCCACGTAAAAATGCTTGGGCGTCGGGCGCCGCGCCGCCCTCACCGGCCAGAGACCTGCCGGCCGTCGCCGGCGCCGCCAGCGCGGCCGCGCTTCCCGGCGCGGGAAGCAGTCC
>NZ_CAXUCH010000408.1:0-2161 GCF_964249325.1 uncultured Mycobacterium sp.
CTTCGCCGCCGGAGGTGCATTCGGCGCTGTTGAGCGCCGGACCGGGCCCGGGTTCGGTGTTGGCGGCGGCGGGAGCATGGTCGTCGCTGAGCGCCGAGTACGCCTCGGCCGCAAGCGACCTCAGTGCGCTAGTGGGACAGGTGCAGGCGGGCTCGTGGGAAGGGCCGAGCGCGGCGCAGTATGCGGCCGCGCACATGCCGTATCTGGCGTGGCTGACCCAGGCCAGCGTCAACAGCGCCGGCGTGGCCGCCCAGCACGAGACCGCGGCGGCCGCCTACACCGCGGCGTTGGCCGCGATGCCCACCTTGGCGGAGCTGGCCGCCAACCACGCCATCCACGCGGTACTGGTGGCGACCAATTTCCTTGGCATCAACACAATTCCGATCGCCCTCAATGAGGCTGACTACGTGCGGATGTGGATACAGGCGGCTACCACGATGGCCACCTATCAGGCTGCCTCCGGCGCGGCGTTGGCGTCGGCGCCGCGCACCATACCGGCGCCGATGGTGGTCCAACCCGGTGTCGGCGAGGCCGGCAACGCGATGGCCACCGCCGCCCAAACCGGCGCCCAGGCCCAGGCGGCCCAATCTGGCTCGTCGCTGAACCTGTCGGATATCTGGTCACAATTACTGCAGTTTCTGCGAAACCCGCTGGCCAGCCTGCAGCAGATGCTGAGCGCCTTCGCGGCGAATCCGTTGGCGGCGCTGATCGCCTATGGACCCTTCCTGTTCTTCGTCGGCGCCTTCGCCGCCTACGAAGTGATTTCGCCGATAGCGACCTATGGGCCCATGCTTGCACTGGCGGTGGCATTGCCGATCATTCTCGGGCTGGGCATCAACTACCTGCAGTCGCTGACCCCGCGGGTCGAGGCCGTCGACATCCCCGGCGTCGCGGGAGCCGCTCCTGTCACGTCGGCCGCCCAACCGTCCGCGACCATCTCGCCGGTGGCGGCGCTTGCCCCGACGGTGGCTAGCCCAGCGGCGATCTCGACTTCCGCGCCCGCAGCGGCGCCAGCCGCCCCCGCGGGTGCCGCAGCCCCAGCAGGAGCCGCTGGGTTTGGCTACGTGGTCGGCGGTATCGATCCGGACGTCGAAGGCGGGCCGACCCTCCACGACCGTGAGGGAGCCAAGACGCCGGGTTCCGTTGTCCCCGCAGCAGCAGCGGCGGTGCGGATACCGAGCCGCGAGGCGGCCCGCGCCCGGCGCCGTCGTCGCGCGAAGCAGCGCGGGCATGGCGACGCGTTCATGGACATGAACGTCGACGTCGACCCCGACTGGGGCCCACCGCAGCAGGACCCTGTCGCCTCGAGGGCGGCCTCCGATACGGGCGCGGGGCCGCTGGGCTTCGCCGGGACCGTGCACATGGACAGCGCTGCCGAGGCCGTGGGGTTGACGACGCTGGCCAGTGATGAGTTCGGTGAGGGTCCTCGGATGCCCATGATGCCCGGGAGCTGGGAGCGCGACGGGCCCACCGGCGAGGAGGGGGGAGAGCGTAGCTGACGAAAAGCATTGCCGGACAATGTAAACAGTCAAAGAGAAAGGGAGACCGATGAGTTTGTTGGATGCTCATATTCCGCAGTTGGTGGCCGCGCAGTCGGCGTTTAGCGCCAAGGCGGCGTTGATGCGCTCGACGATCGGACAAGCCGAGCAGGAAGCCATGTCGGCGCAGGCGTTTCACGTGGGGGAGTCCGCCGCGGCGTTTCAGGCCGCGCATGCCCGGTTTGTGGCGGTGGCGGCCAAGATCAACACGCTGCTGGATATCGCCCAGGCCAACCTCGGCGATGCGGCGGGCACCTACACCGCCGCCGATGCCGCCGCCGCGTCCACCTACACCGGTTTCTGAGCCGTCAAGACTTAAGCGAAAGGGTTTGTGATGTCGCAGATCATGTACAACTACCCGGCCATGCTGGCCCACTCCGCCGACATGGCCGGCTATGCCGGCACCCTGCAGGCGCTGGGCTCGGACATCGCCAGCGAGCAGGCGGCGTTGTCGAGTGCCTGGCAAGGCGACACCGGGATGACATATCAGGCCTGGCAGGCCCAGTGGAACCAGGCCATGGAGCAGCTGGTGTTGTCGTATCGGGCGATGGCCGGCACCCACGAAACCAACACCACCTCGATGCTGGCCCGCGACCAAGCCGAAGCCGCCAAATGGGGCGGCT
>NZ_CAXUCH010000409.1:0-2128 GCF_964249325.1 uncultured Mycobacterium sp.
ACCTATGGCCGCAGGCCGCCGGCGTCGGCGTCGCCGCGCAGCGCGCCGGACTGCCGTGGTGCACCAGCAATCCCCGCTGGGTCAACCTGTTCACCGCGCCGTACGTGTGCCGCGCCGACCAGCGACAGTGGACGCTCGCGCTCTGGCCGGCCGGTTCCGTACCCTCCGGTACGGTCGTCGTCTGGCATGACGCGCAGCTCGCCGTCGTCGAGCGCGACCCGAATGCCCCGCTCATGCCGGCATCCGCCTGAGTTGCACGAACGCTACACCGCGCGATGATCTCGGTCTAATCCGAAGTTGCGGTGGCTCTGACCGCTGAGTCTCTTGTGTTGGGCGGGCTGCGGTTGGTTGTGGGCTCAGGAATGTAGCCAAGAATAGCGGCGTGTCGTTTTCCGATGGTCACGACGTGATGGGCTACTGTGACGGCTGTGACACGGCGTGGCGGCGCGATGCATGTGGCCAAGGTGGTGCGGCGGCAGCGGCTCGCCTCTGGGGAGCAGCGGGAGTACCGGTCGTATCTGCTGCGCCGCTCCTACCGGGACGGTGGGCAGGTCAAGCATGAGACGTTGGCCAACCTCTCCCAGCTGCCGGAGGAGCAGATCGAGCTGATCGCCCGGTCGCTGAAGGGCGAGGCGTTCGTGCCCGCCTCGGCGGCGGTGCGCATCACCCGGTCGCTGCCGCACGGGCATGTCGCGGCGGTCGCGGCGCAGGCCAAGCAGCTGGGCTTCCCGGCGCTGCTCGGTCCGGCGGGTCGGGACCGGGACCTGGCGTTCGCGTTGATCATCTCCCGGGTGGTGCGGCCGAGGCCGAAGCTGTCCACCCGCACCTGGTGGGGCGATGTCACGCTCGGTGCCGACTTGGGTGTCGCCGACGCGTCGACCGATGAGATCTACGCCGCGATGGACTGGCTGCTCGCCCGGCAGGAGGCCATCGAGGCCAAGCTGGCCCGCCGGCACCTGGCAGCGCAGGTGAACCCGGCCGGGCTGGCGCTGTTCGACCTGTCCTCCTCCTGGCTGGAAGGCACGCACTGCCCGCTGGCCGCGCGCGGCTACTCCCGGGACGGGAAGAAGAACCGGGCGCAGATCGAGTACGGGCTGCTCACCGACCCCGAGGGCCGACCGGTCGCGGTCCGGGTGTTCGCCGGCAACACCGCCGACCCGACCGCCTTCGTCGAGGCGGTCACCATCGTGCGGAACAAGTTCGGGCTGGCCGAGCTGGTGATGGTCGGCGACCGCGGAATGATCACCACCGCGCGCATCGACGCGCTGGCCGGCGACCCGGACAACACGCTGGGCTGGATCACCGCGCTGCGCGCCCCGGCGATCGCCCGACTCGCCGCCGCCGACGGGCCGCTGCAGATGAGCCTGTTCGATCAGCACGACCTGGCCGAGATCGCCCACCCGGACTACCCGAACGAACGGCTGATCGCCTGCCGCAACCCAGCACTCGCGGCCGAACGAGCCCGCAAACGCGACGACCTGCTGCACGCCACCGAGGCCGCGCTCGCCTCTACCCTCGCCGCGGTCACCGCCGGCCGGCTGCACGGCGCGGACCAGATCGGACTCCGAGTCGGCAAACTGATCAACAAGTACAGGATGGCCAAACACTTCACCGTGACCATCACCGACACCAGCCTGGCCATCACCCGCGACCTGCCCAAGATCGCCGCCGAGGCCGCGTTGGACGGCATCTACGTCATCCGCACCTCGGTACCGGCCGCCCGACTCGACCCGCCCGGCGTGGTGTCCGCCTACAAAGCCCTCGCCGGCGTGGAACGCGACTTCCGCATCATCAAGACCGACGACCTGGACCTGCGCCCCATCCACCATCGCCTCGAAGACCGCGTCAAAGCCCACGTGCTGATCTGCATGCTCGCCACCTACCTGGTCTGGCACCTCCGCAAAGCCTGGGCACCACTGACCTACACCGACGAACAACCACCCGAACGCGACAACCCCGTCGCCCCCGCCACCCGATCAGCAGCCGCCGCGCGCAAAACATCCCGCCACAAAGACGACCACGAGCAACCGGTGCGCGACTTCCGCGGCCTACTCGACCACCTGGCCACCCTGACCCGCAACGACATCCAGTACGGCGCCAAACGGGCCGATCGTGCCCACCCTCGCCG
>NZ_CAXUCH010000410.1:0-2124 GCF_964249325.1 uncultured Mycobacterium sp.
GGGTTGTTGTGTCGGCCGCGGGATGTTTTCGTTGAGCAGACGGTGGCTCGGCTGGCCGCGGTGGCGGTGGTGGCCGACGGGCAGGCCGGTGTGGTCGATGAGGGTCTCGGAGTGGTGCTCGCGACCCCGATCATGCGCTGGCTGCACAGCCTCGACGGGCTGGTGGAGCAGTTCAACCAGACGATGGTGGTACAGGCCCCTTCCGGGGTGGCCGAAGCCGATGTGGTGGTGGTGTTGCAGGCGTTGCTGGATCGGCACGCGATGTTGCGGGCCCGGCTTGCCGATGACGGGGCGGGGGGCTGGGTGCTGGTCGTGCCCGAGGCGGGTGCGGTGCAGGCGCGCGATTGTCTGCACACGGTGGAGGTGCTCTCTGATGCGGCGCTGATCGGGGCGCGTTCGCGGCTGGATCCGGGTGCTGGGGTGATGCTGTCGGCGTTGTGGGTGGCCTCCACGAGTCAGTTGGTGTTGATCGTTCACCATCTGGCCGATGATGGGGTGTCGTGGCGGATCGTGGTGGAGGACCTGAATTTGGCCTGGGCCCAGCACCGGGGCGGGCAGCCGGTCGCCCTGCCGGCACCGGGCACGTCGTTTGCCCGGTGGGCGGCGCTGCTGGTCGAGCATGCCCGCCACCCGCAGGTGGTGGAGCAGGCGACGGTGTGGCGGCAGGTGGCCGGTATCCCGGCGGTGTTGCCGGCGGTGCAGCCGGGGCTGGACACGTTCGCCAGCGCTGGGCAGTTGTCGATGCAGCTGGACGCCCAGCTCACCCGGATGTTGCTCGGTGAGGTGCCGGCGGCGTTTCACGCCGGCGTGCATGACATTTTGGTGATCGGGTTCGCCGTGGCGGTGGCGGAATTTGTCGGCCAGCCCGGTACCCCGATCGGCATTGATGTGGAGGGCCACGGCCGCCACGAGGAGTTGGGCGCTGATATCGATCTGTCGCGCACGGTGGGCTGGTTCACCACCAAATACCCGGTGGCGGTCAGGGTCGATGCGCTGGAGTGGGGGCAGGTGATCGCCGGCGCGGGCGCGCTGGGGGCGGTGATCAAAGACGCCAAGGAGCAGCTGCGCGCCCTGCCCGACGGGCTGGGCTATGGTGTGCTGCGCTATTTGAACCCCGAGGTGGAGCTGGATGGTTCGGATCCGGTGATCGGGTTCAACTATCTGGGCCGGCTGGGCGGCGCGGCCGGCGAGGCCTCCGCTCAGCTGTGGCGGCTATGCCCGGAGGGCTTTGCGCTGACCGGCGCGGCCAGGGTGTTGCCGATCTCGTTGGCGCACACCGTGGAGCTCAACGCCGGCACCGTCGAATCCGATGCCGGCCCGCAGTTGCACGCCACCTGGACCTGGGCCCAATCGGCGCTGGATCAGGACCAAGTCAGCCGGTTGGGCCGGTTGTGGTTTGAGGCCCTGGCCGGGATCTGTGCGCACGTGCAAGCCGGTGGGGGCGGGTTGAGCCCCTCGGATATCGTCCCGGCCCGGCTGACCCAGCAGCAGCTTGATGAGCTGGACCGGCACTACGACATCGCGGATGTGTTGCCGTTGACCCCGCTGCAGCAGGGCCTGCTGTTTCACGCCAACATCGCGCACGGTGGCGGCGACGATGTGTATGCGGTGCAGCTGGATTTCACCATCACCGGCCCGCTTGACCCGCACCGGCTGCGGGCGGCGGTGCACATGGTGGTCAGCCGCCACCCCCAGCTGGTGGCCCGGTTCTGCGACCAATTCGACGAGCCGGTGCAAATCATCCCGGCTGATCCGGTGGCGCCGTGGCGCTATGTCGAGCTGCAGGCCCACGGCGTCGAAGACGTCGAGCAGCAGGTTCAGCGGGTGTGTGCCGCCGAACGCGCCGCGGTCTATGAGCTGGCCAGCCGGCCGGCCTTTCGGGCGGTGTTGATCCGCACCGGCGCAGACCGGCACCGCTTTGTGCTGACCAATCACCACATCGTGCTCGACGGCTGGTCGATGCCGGTGCTGCTGGCAGAAATCTTCGCCGGCTACTACGGGCAGCGGCTGCCCGCGGCCCCGCAGTATCGCAGCTTTGTCAGCTGGCTGGCCGATCGAGACCGTGACACCGCTCGCGCAGCGTGGCGCGAGGTGCTGACCGGTTTTGACACCCCCACCCTGGTC
>NZ_CAXUCH010000411.1:0-2087 GCF_964249325.1 uncultured Mycobacterium sp.
GGTGTGCCGGGTCGATGGGCACATAAGCCGCACCGGTCTTGAGCACCGCCAGCATCGCCACGATCGCCTCCGCCGAGCGCTCCACCAACAACGCCACCCGCGCACCCGGGCCCACCCCGTGGCCGGCCAGCAGGTGCGCCACCCGGTTGGAGGCCTGATCAACCTCGCGGTAAGTCCACGAACGATTTCCGCAGCTGAGCGCCACCGCCTCCGGGGCACGGGCCACCTGCGCGGCGAACAACTGCGGAATCGACACCCCCGCCGATGCCGGCCGGTCCAGCACCGCCCGATTCCCCCACCCATCCAGGCGGGCGTGCTCGCGCTCATCAAGCAG
Source organism: uncultured Mycobacterium sp. (assembly GCF_964249325.1). Taxonomy (NCBI): domain Bacteria; kingdom Bacillati; phylum Actinomycetota; class Actinomycetes; order Mycobacteriales; family Mycobacteriaceae; genus Mycobacterium; species uncultured Mycobacterium sp. The sequence goes on from NZ_CAXUCH010000411.1 coordinate 335, forward strand.
ATCTATCGAGGCGAGCCGCCGGGTGGGATCGGCGGTCATCGCCACCAGCACCCGCCCCAGCCGCTCGATCAGCGTCTCGATGCTGGCCGCGTCAAACACATCGGTGCGAAACTCCACCTCCCCGCCGATCCCGGCCGGCTCACCGGCCTCACCCCACCGCTCGCCCAACGCAAACGTCACATCCATCCGAGCCGTGCGGGTATCCACCGGCAGCGGGCTGACCTGCACATCGCCCAACCGCATCGCCGCCGGATCGGGCTGCTGCCCGGCGAAGTTCTGCCACGCCAACATCACCTGCACCAGCGGGTGATGGGCCAGGCTTCGGGCCGGGTTGAGCCGCTCCACCAACACCTCAAAGGGCACATCCTGATGCTCGAAGGCGGCCAAGCTGTTCGCCCGCACCCGACCCAGCACCTCGCCGATGGTGGGATCACCGGCCAGATCCACCCGCAACACCACGGTGTTGACGAAAAACCCGACCACCTCATCCAGCGCCGGATCCCCCCGCCCGGCCACCGCGAACCCCACCGCCACATCAACACTGGCGGCCAGCTTGGCCAACACCACCGCCAACGCGGCCTGCACCACCATGAAACTGGTCGCCTGATGCGCCCGGGCCAGCTGGGCGATCCGCTGCTGCAGCTCGACCGGCCAGTCCACGCTCATCTTGGCGCCGCGGTAATCAGCCACCGCCGGATAGGGCCGATCGGTGGGCAGATCAAGGCGCTCAGGCATCCCCGCCAAGGCCTGCTCCCAATAGGCCAGCTGCCCGGCGATGCGGCTGTCGGGATCGGCCAGCTCCCCCAACTGCGCGCGCTGCCACAACGTGTAATCGACATACTGCACCGCCAACGGCGCCCACCCCGGAGCCTGCCCCGCACACCGGGCGGCGTAGGCCACCCCCAAATCACGCACCAACGGGGTGATCGACCAGCCATCAGCGGCGATATGATGCACCACCGCCACCAACACATGCTCCTCATCGCCGACGGTGAAAAGCCGTGCCCGCAACGGGATCTCAGCCGCCAAATCAAACGGCTCCCGCACCACGGTGTCGATGGCCTGGCCCAGCCGGCTTTGCGGCCAGCCGCCGGCATCCACCACCTGCCAGCCGACATCAGCGCGCTGCACCGGCACCACCACCTGCCGAGGAATCCCCCCCGGCGCCGGGAACACCGTGCGCAAACTCTCATGGCGGCCCACCACATCGGCCAACGCCGCACCCAACGCACCCGCATCCAGGCGCCCAGAAAGCCGCAACCCCACCGCGATGTGATAAATCGCCGAGGGCCCCTGCAACTGATCGATAAACCACAACCGCTGCTGGGCAAACGACAACGGCACCACCGCCGGGCGCGGCAGCGGCCTCAACCGCTCCAGCCCACCCCCCTCGGCACCGATCCGGGTGGCCAACTGGGCCACCGTGGGCGCCTCAAACACCGCACGCACCGACAGGTTGCCCCCCAGACCGGCATTGACCGCGGCGACCACCCGCATCGCCAACAACGAATCCCCACCCAACGCAAAAAACGACTCATCCACCCCCACCCGCTGCAGGCCCAGCACCTGCGCGTAGATGTCGGCCAGGATCTCCTCCACCGCACTGGACGGGGCCCGATAATGATCGGCATCGCTATAGTCCGGCGCCGGCAGGGCCCGCCTATCCAACTTTATTTTTACAGTCAACGGCAACGCCTCGATCACCACCACCGCCGCCGGCACCATATAGCCCGGCAACCGCTGCCCCACCGCC
>NZ_CAXUCH010000412.1:0-2086 GCF_964249325.1 uncultured Mycobacterium sp.
GTCGGCATGCGCGCGCTGCTCATCGAGTTGCTCGCGCGCACCGGCCGCATTCGAGCGATGAGCTTCCGCGCGCTGTTGCAGCCGCGCCGCTTCAGCGGCCTTGGCGTCGGCTTCGGCCTGCGCGGCGCGTGCCTTCGCGGCGGTCTCGTCGGCAAATGCTTCACGACGCTGTACGTGCACCGACTCCTGGTCGACTCGCTCGCGGATCTGTTCCGCCTGAACTCGTCGGCGATGTTCGCCTCGCCTGCGCACAGCCCAGGCGAGGACAGCGATGATCAGCAGTGCCGCAACGACGGCGATGACGATCCCAACAATGGTGCTGGTAGCCATGTCGAACTCCTTTGTTAGACAGCCACCCAACAGCGGGGCTTCCCGCGCCGGTCAGCCACCAAACCTGCGACGCTGACGCGTCAGGAACCGACCCAGTGATCAGAGGCCATCGTGTGCGTTCCCTGCTGACATGGCCGTCAATAGCAAAACCGGCGGTACGTGGCGAAACATCCGTCCGGCGCGCACCCTGAGTTGTGACCGGCGCGAGCCAGGAGGATGTGATGAGCGACTACGGTGCGTTCGGATTCGATCCCGAGGACTTCGATCGAGTGATCCGCGAAGCGAGCGAGGGCCTGCGCGACGTCCTCGAGCGGGTTGGCAGGTTTATCACCACTCCTGGCGAGCGGGCGGGATGGTCTGCGTTTTTCGACGACGTGGGGCGACGCTCGCGCCCTGAGCCGGAAACCACCGGTGAGACCGGCGACGGCGTGTGGGTGATCTACACCGTAGGAGACGACGGCGGCGCCCACATCGAAGAGGTGTATGCGACCGAACTCCATGCCCTGCGCGCAAACAAAAGCAATACTGACCCGGCGCGTAAGGTCCGGTTCCTGCCGTACGGCATCGCGGTCAGCGTCCTCGACGGGCCGGAAGAGACGGCATAGCGGTCGCCGGCCACCGGCTGGATTTCGCTCAAGAGGCGGCGCGGCGCCGGGTCCTGCTGCGCGCTTCCTGCAGAACATGGTTTCATTCGAGCTGTGGCTGAGTTGAATCGTCGCCGTCTGATGCTGATGACGGGGATCGGCGTGCTGGCTGCTGCGGTGCCCGTTCCGTCAGCTGAGGCATTGGTGTCCGGACGAGACGCGCCGGCGGATCGGGTGCCGCCGCCGGCTGCGCCGCCCGGTAACACGGCCACCGGAAACTACCTTTTCCACGACGAATTCGACGGCCCGGCCGGCTCAGCCCCCGATCCGTCGAAGTGGACCGTGGCGCGGGCCCGGGAGCCAATGAAGGACCCGACGTTTTGGGAAAGACCGGAGAATGTCGGGCAATACCGCGACGATCGCCGAAACGTTTTCCTCGACGGCAAATCAAATCTCGTCCTGCGCGCTGCAAAAGACGGCCCGACCTACTACGGCGGCAAAGTCCAGAGCCCATGGCGGGGTGGCATCGGCCACACCTGGGAAGCCCGGATAAAACTCAACTGTCTGACCGCCGGTTGCTGGCCCGCCTTCTGGTTGGGCAACGACGATCGTGGCGAAATCGACATCCTCGAGTGGTATGGCAACGGCAGCTGGCCTTCGGCGACCACCGTCCATACGAAAGCGAACGGCTCGGAATGGGCGACTCACAACATCGCGGTGGACAGCGGCTGGCACACCTGGCGATGCCAGTGGGACGACGCCGGTATCCGCTTCTGGCAGGACTATGTTGACGGCGCCCAGCCGTACTTCACGGTTCCGGCGAACTCCATCGCGGATTGGCCGTTCAACGACCCTGGCTACCAGGCATTTCCGGTGTTGAACCTGGCGGTTGCCGGTTCCGGTGGCGGCGATCCGCGGCCAGGTACCTATCCGGCGGACATGCTCATCGACTGGGTGCGTGTCTGGTGAACGCAGGCGGGCTTTTCAGCGACCTCGACGACGTGCGGGCCAGCGGCATCGTCGGATTGCGTTGCGCGCCCGCTGCTTCGCATGGTTTCATTCGAGCGCCGTCTGCGAACGTTGAGCCTACAGCGATTTGCGCCCTGTCTGTTTCCCAGCCTGTTCCGATTGGTGGTATCTGAGATGGATCGTCGCAGCATGTTGTTGATGAC
>NZ_CAXUCH010000413.1:0-2085 GCF_964249325.1 uncultured Mycobacterium sp.
CAGACCGGCTCGCGTCGCAGCGTCAGCACCCCGTTGCGTCGGCCGGCCACCAACCGTTGACCGCGCAGTGTGGACCCCACTGCCACCCCGCCCTGCCCCCGCCATGCAGTGACCAATGTGTCGATCCCGCGAATCTGCTTGTCCGTCAACCCGATAGCGCCCCTTGCGATCAGCCAGCGGCGGATGACCCGCCGCCGAACCGGGTCGGGCAGCGCCGCCAGTGCCGCGGTGTCGAGTCCCTCGCCCCGTGCGGCGGCCGTCAGCGCCTGCGCGGCAAGCGTGTCGATCAGCTCGCTGTCTTCCCGCAACGCCGTCGCGGTGCGCGCCAGCGCTTCGGCGACGCCACCGCCGAGGACATCTTCCAGCAGCGGCAGCACCTCTTGGCGTAGCCGGGCGCGGGTGAACCGGCGATCGGTGTTGTGCGGGTCCTGCCAAGCGGTCAGGCCCAACTCGTCGCACGCGGCATGCGTCACGGCGCGCCGCACACCCAACAGCGGTCGGCACCACGGCGGGTCGTGCGGGCGCATTCCCGCGATCGAGCGGGCACCCGACCCGCGCCCCAATCCCAGCAGCACGGTTTCGGCCTGGTCGTCGAGGGTGTGCGCCAACAGCACCGGCTGGTCCCCGCGGGCGGCGTCCAACGCCCGATAGCGTGCGCTGCGGGCGGCCGCCTCCGGGCCGCCGTCCGCGCCTACCTGCACGCAAAGGACTTGCGTCGCAACACATCCCAGCGCCGCAGCTTGGTCGCGGGCGGTCGCGGCGACGTCAGCGGAGCCGGCCTGCAGGCCGTGGTCGACGACCAGCGCGGTGGTGGGCCGCATCCTCGCCGCGACCGCGGTAAGCGCCAACGAGTCGGGCCCACCGGACAGTCCGACGCACCACCGCTCGGTGCCGGCAAGGTAGGTGTCGGCGAACGCCTCGACAGCCGCGGAGAGCTGCCCTATAGCACTCTGTCGATCCATCGTTGCGGGTTTTCGATCTCCGCGGGCAGCGGCAGCGTTTCGGGACCTGACCAGATTGTGTTGAACCGCTCCATGCCGACCTTGCTAACCACATGGTCGACGAATGCTTTGCCGCGGGTGTACTGCTTGAGCTTGGTGTCGATGCCCAGCAACGCCCGCAGCAGCCGTTGCAGGGGCGGTTGCTTGCGCTGGCGACGCTCGTCGAACCGGCTGCGGATAGTCGCCACCGACGGCACCACCATCGGCCCGACGGCGTCCATTACGTGGTCGGCGTGGCCCTCCAGCAGGGTGCCGAGTACCAGCAGTTGGTCCAGCGCCTGCCGTTGCGGCTCCGACTGCACGGCACGCAGCAGGCCCAGCACGCCGGGTGAGTTGCCGACCGGGTTTGCTTGCGAGGCGTCACCGCGGCCGCGGACGAAGTCGGCGAGCCTGCCCAGCACCTGGTTGACGTCCTCACCGCTTTCGCGGGTCAGCACCGCCAACGCCTGCGACATGTAGCCGGAGAGCCAGGGGTTGACGGTGAACTGCACCTGATGCGTCACCTCGTGCAGACACACCCACAACCGGAAGTCGGAAGGCTCGACCCGCAGTTGGCGCTCGACCGCGATGACGTTGGGGTACACCAGCAGCAGGCACCCCCCGTCGCCCGCGGCGAACGGGTCGTACTGGCCCAAAATCCCCGAGGAGACAAACGCCAGCACCGCGCCGGTCTGCGCGCCGGTAATCCGCCCGGTGAAAAAGCCCCGCGGCTTGTCGGTTCCGCCGGTCATCACCCGCATCGACTCCGCCGCAGCCCGAATCCACTGCGGCCGATCGACGACACGAGCGTCCTGGACCGGCCGACCGATCTCCAGCCCGGTGACCTCGCGCACTGGCGGTTCGGCCGCCTTCGCCGCAGTGGCCAGGTCGTCGATCACCTTGCGGCGGGTGTATTCGGTCGCCGGCGGGCCCGGGCGAGCCAGCCGTTCGCCGACGTCGGCGGCGAAGCGCCAGTCGATGGCGCGCCCGACGGTCAGCTCGGTGGAGCCGGTCATGTCACGCATCCGCAGGTGCGCAGCCTGGCGGCCAGGGCGTCGATCGCGAGGCGGCCGGTCGGGCCGGCATCGTTGGAGATGAACGCGAA
>NZ_CAXUCH010000414.1:0-2076 GCF_964249325.1 uncultured Mycobacterium sp.
GCGATAGTGGTCGGCGAGCTTATGGCGCGCCACGCCCAGCAGCCAGGGCACTGCGATCGGCGGCGGGTCATCCTTACGGGCGGCATCCATGGCCGCCAGAAAGGTTTCCGACGTCAAGTCTTCGGCAGTTCCGCGATCGCCGCAGCGTCGGACGAAGTATCCGTAGACAAGCGGCAGCGCCTGGTCGTAGAGCGTCAACAGTGCACCCGGAGCATCGATGCGGTCCGGTTGGGCGCTCACGTCCTTATCGTCGCGGTGGCGCGGCGAACTCCGACGCTTGCGGCGAAAAATTTTCCACTCACGTTATTCCCACACCACCGGTGGGCCATGCGGCGCACAGTCGGCCAGCACCCGGTCGTCGCCGCCCGGCCAGCTGCGGACGCGCAGCAAGAAGGCGTGCGGAGTGTCGGGGGTGCGCCGCTGCGGCTCCAGCATGAGATGCGCGAACGGAGCGCGGGCCTTCGCACCCGCCGCGACTGCATCGATACCGGCACGGACCGCGGCCTGTTCCTCAGCGGAGAGGTATTGCCAGGTAATCGAATGCCACAGGACGGTGAGCGCGCCGTCGGCCACCGCCAGTTCGGCGACCGCATCGGCTGCGGTGCTGCGCTGTAGCCGGGCGGGAACTTTGCGGGCGATGCTGATCGCGCCACGCAGCCGGTCCATGCGAACGGTCATGTCGGGCCAGACGTAGCTCAGCAGCGTCAGTTCGCCCTCGGAGCTGGTGGCGTCGACGGGCGCGATGTCATAGCCATTCCGTTCGGTTATCGGCACCGCATCGGTGGGCGGCAGGTTGCCGCGCCAGGCGTCGTCGATTCTCACCGGAGAGTCGGCCGGTCCCCAGTGACCACCGCGATAGCGGTAGTGGTAGTGATCGGCGCGCAGGTTCAGCCCGGCACTGGATCCGATTTCGAAAAGCCTTACTGGCAAGCGGAATTGACGTCTAAGCATCAATAAGCCGCCGATGAGTGCAGCCGATCTGCCCACCTCGTTGGTTTGCGGCGGTTGATGGAGCGCAGCGCGCAGCGGGCCGATGTGCTCGGTGGCGCTAGCGGTGATATCCGGCCAAGCCGCGTCCGCGTTCCAGGTACCACCGGTGCTCGGGTACCAGCGGTGCAACGCCGGTGCGCGGCCGTCGAGCGCCAGCCGGTGCAGGCCACCGAGCAGTCGAAGCGGCACCGCCAGTCGACCCGGATCGCTTTCGTGACCCGACAGCACGGCCGCGAAGACCCCGCCGGCTTGCACGTCGGCGACCACGCGGTCGAGTAGTTCCGCGTACATCGGGGAACCCAGCGCCGCGCACGCCCGCCCCTGCGAGCGCAGGGTGGCCAGCAGGTGCTCTGTGTCGCTCACCGGTCTAGCCGGTTCAGGCCGGAGCCCACGACGTCGAACGCGTCGCCAAGCGCCTGCGGCAGCGACACCGACTCGTCGTCCAGCCAATGCTCGTAGGCGCTCAGCGCGACACCCAGCATCAGCCAGGCGACGGTCTGCGGCAACAAGTCGCTGGTCTTGGTGCCCGACCGGCGGGCCACGAACGCGGCGATAACCTCGCGCCATCCGGCATACATCGTCATCGAGTACGCCTGTAATTCGGCGGTTTGCAGAATGACCCGCATCCGCTGCCGGTGCCGTAGGGTCTCGGACTCGTCAAAGGTGTTGAACGCCAACAGCGCTGCCCGCAACGCCTCGCCCAGCGGCACCTCGGGATCGACCTGGTCGAGCAGTTCGCGCAACTGCTGTAGATGGCCGTCGAAGTCGCCCCAGGGGATCGCGTTCTTGGAGGCGTAATAGCGAAAGACCGTGCGACGGGCGATCCCGGCGGCCTGCGCGACGTCATCGACGCTGACGTTCTCGAATCCACGGGCGGCGAACAGCCGCAGCGCGACGTCGCTGATGTGGTGCGGTGTCGTCGAGCGGCGCCGGCCCACCCGGGACTCAGGCACCATTGAACCCGCCCTTCCATTTCGGCACTCGATGCCATATTCTGACCAAGATTGTGACCGGCTCGACCCCGACTTGTCGAGTCTTCAAGGAAGGCGGCTTCATGGACCACGAGATCGACACCGACACCGAACT
>NZ_CAXUCH010000415.1:0-2073 GCF_964249325.1 uncultured Mycobacterium sp.
CAGCGGGGTCGCTCAGGTACGGATCGCCTGCCCCGCCGGCGCCGGGCCCGGGTGACAGGGCCGGGTCGGGCTGTGCGGGCGGCTCCGGTGACGGGGCGGCGGGCGGATCGTCGGGCGGCGGACCGTCCGGGGAGCCGGCTGCGGCATCTGCGGCGTACAGGTCGCTCAGCGCGCGTGCCGCCTTGGCCTGATCGTCGGCGGTCAAACTGCCCGACGTCACCACGTCGCCGATGTTTTTGACCTGGCTGCGTAAAAACCTCAGGAACGCCTGCTCGCCGGCGGGCGTGTCCAGCGACAAGGCCGGGTTGTTCACCGCGTCGACGATCGTGTGCTGGATGTCGTTGAGCTTCTGCTGCCCGGCGCTCGTGGCGGCGTGCGCGTTGAGCAACACCTCCGATAACTGCTCCTCGGCCTGGCTGATTTTGGTGTAGCGCTGCTTGAGGTCCTCGTGCAGCTTTGCGACCGCGTCGGCGGCGCGCCCCGACTGCTGTTCGTCGGTCGGCAGCACCGGCGCCGGCGGAGGGCTATCCGGTTTGGTGAACTGCTCTTCCGAGATCGGGGTGCCGGGCTTGTCGAAGTACGATTTCTTGCCGTCCGGGCCGACCGTGTAGTAGTCGCCGGCGCCGTTCTTCGGTGTCAGCAGCCCGGTCTGCGGGTCGGTGTAAAGACCGTTGTCCGCGGCGGGTATCCCGCCCAGCAGCGCAGAGACTTGCCGGCCGAGCTCGTCGAGCGGCGCGTATCGCCCGTCATCGGTTTTGCGGTACACCACCGGTTTGATCGCAGCGCCGGGGCGGCCGTCGGCGCCCAGCAGCGACACCGTGCCGTCGTCGTTTTGCACCCAATCCTGCTTGGATGCCGCATCGTGGTAGATCACCGTGCCGTCTGCCGGCAGGCGGGTGCCGTCGCCGAACACCAGGTGGCGGTCTTGGTGCACGTTGTCGGTGTCGAAGTGGATATTGGGGTCTCCGTAGGCTTGGCGGGCCTCGTCGAGCACCCTGCCCCAGTACGGGTCGGCCGAGCCGATGTAGAAGTTCGCGTCCGGCGGCGCCCATCCTTGCTCCCAGCCCTCGGCCACGGAGTCCGGTCGAACACCCCAATGTGTTTGTTCACGAAAGTGTTTCGGGCCGCTCACACCGTTTCCTCGCTATGTCCTGGCGCGCGCACCGCACGCGCTGCGTGTCGATTGGCGAATGGGCGCCTCAGAATTGGCCGCGGCCCAGGTTGTCTTCCAGCTCGCGCGAAGCGGCGAACACCGGAGGGTCCACCGGCGGGTCGTCGCCGCCGAATACCTGCTGTGCCCGCGACAAAACCGCCAACACGTGATCGACTTGCTGCTCTAAACCGCCCTGCACAGCGTGGTCCTTTCCACATGGTTGGTTTGAGCCTAATGCCGCCGATCGGTGAGGCTGTGCACGATTTTTTGTCGGCTCACATCACCGGCACCGGCCGGCGCGCGACATACGACGACGGCATCCGGGCGATGCGCACCACATCTCCCGGTGTCGGCGCGTGGATGACTTCTGTCGGTGAAATGGCCAGCTGCACATGGCCAGGGCCCGGTGTACCGCCTTCTCCAAAGGAGTCTTTTGGGAAAATCAGGTCGCCGGCGCGAACCTGCCCCGCTGGCACGGGAATTCCGTCATCAAACTGACGATAGGTGTCGGCTCCCAGCTGTACGCCCGCCTGCCGCCACGCCCACCAGGTGAGCCCCGAGCAGTCAAACGCGTTGGGCCCCTTCGCTCCCCACACATACGGACGCCCGAGCCGGCTTAGCGCCGCCTTGACCGCCGCCTCACCCGGGCCGCCGGGCACCCGCTCGCCACGCGAATCGGTTGCCCGCGATAACGTGCTAGGCGGGTGGCGGCGAGCCCCGGCCAAAGCGGACAGACCCGAAAGCGCCGGCAACACCAACCCACCACCGGGCGGCACGCCCCCACCTAAACCGCCTGCGCCCGAAGCTATCCCAGACAGTGGCATCCCCATGCCGGCAGCGCCACGGCGCCGATACGCCAGGGCGCGCACCAGCGCACTCAGCTGCGCATCGCGTGCCCGGTAGGCGGCCACCACCTGCTG
>NZ_CAXUCH010000416.1:0-2069 GCF_964249325.1 uncultured Mycobacterium sp.
GTGGCGACGCTGACGTTCGTCTACTCGGACTCGACGGCGGTCGTCGGTCCGCTGGCAACGGCAAGAGAGCCGCACTCGTGGGATCTCTGCGTCGGGCACGCCAGCCGGATCACCGCGCCGCGCGGGTGGGAACTCGTTCGCCATCCCGCACCGCTGACGATCAACCCCGACGAGGACGACTTGGTGGCGCTCGCTGACGCCGTGCGCGAGGGCCGCGGCGGGGTGGCCAGCCGTCCGCCGGTCAACGGCTTCTCCGATCCCGGCGCCCATCATGCCGCTGCACCGGCCGGCGCACCCAGCGCCGGCGTCCTCGCCCCGAGCGCGCAACCATCAAGCGGAACCGGGCGCCGCCGCGGCCATCTGCGGGTGTTGCCAGACCCCCCTCGCGAGCAGCCGGAGTAGCGGGCGACGAGCACGCTGCTTAGGTACGGCGAGGCCGACCGGAGCGGTTAGGCTGGCGACCAAGAGTCCCTTCGTCAGGAGCCCTGTCATGTCTCGGCCCGCCGCGGCTGTCCAACGTGTGATCAAGGCGTATGACGTGCGCGGCCTGGTGGGGGATGAAATCGACGAGTCCCTGGCCGCCGATGTCGGTGCGGCTTTCGCCCGGTTGATGCGTGACGAAGGGGCCAACCAAGTGGTTGTGGGCCTTGACATGCGGGACAGTTCGCCGTCGCTGGCGGCTGCGTTTGCGGCCGGGGTGACCGGGCAGGGTCTCGACGTTGTCCGCATCGGCCTGTCGTCCACCGACCAGCTCTATTTCGCGTCGGGCTTGCTCGACTGTCCCGGCGCAATGTTTACCGCCAGCCACAACCCGTCCGCCTACAACGGCATCAAAATGTGTCGCGCGGGCGCCAAGCCAGTCGGGGCAGACACTGGGCTTGGCACCATCCGTGACGAACTCATCGCGGGCGTCCCCGATTACGACGGGCCGCCAGGAACGCTCAGCGATCGCGATGTGCTGGCCGACTACGGAGCGTTCCTGCGCTCCTTGGTCGACTTGTCCGACTTGCGTCCGTTGCGGCTGGCCGTGGATGCCGGCAACGGGATGGCTGGCCACACCGCTCCAGCCGTGTTGGGCCCCATCGAGTCGATCACGTTACTGCCGCTGTACTTCGAGCTCGACGGCTCGTTTCCCCATCACGAAGCCAATCCGCTGGATCCCGCCAACCTGGTCGACCTGCAGGCGTACGTGCGCGACACGGGGGCCGATATCGGGCTGGCGTTCGACGGCGACGCCGACCGCTGCTTCGTGGTCGACGAGCGCGGCCAGCCGGTGTCGCCGTCGACGGTGACGGCTTTGGTGGCTGCGCGTGAACTCAACCGGGAAATCGGCGCAACCGTGATTCATAACCTGATCACCTCGCGCGCAGTGCCGGAATTGGTGGTCGAACGCGGCGGCACACCGGTGCGCTCCCGCGTCGGCCACTCCTACATCAAGGCGCTGATGGCCGACACCGGCGCCATCTTCGGCGGCGAACACTCCGCGCACTACTACTTCCGGGATTTCTGGGGCGCCGATTCGGGGATGCTGGCGGCACTGTACGTGCTTGCCGCGCTGGGTGAGCAACAGCGGCCGCTATCGGAGCTAACCGCCGACTACCAACGCTACGAATCCTCCGGCGAAATCAACTTCACCGTTGCCGACGCGACGGCGGCCACCGAGGCCGTGCTGAAGTCGTTCGGCACCCGGATCCACTCGATCGATCATCTCGACGGGGTAACCGTGGACCTGGGCAACGGCAGCTGGTTCAACTTGCGCAGCTCCAACACCGAGCCACTGCTGCGGCTCAACGTCGAGGGCCGCTGCGCCGAAGACGTCGAGGCGGTGGTCCGACAGGTCGCCGGCGAGATTGAACGTTTCGCAGACCGGCCGGAGGTCGTGACGTGAACGCGATCCGCGCCACGATCGATATCGACGACACCGAAGGCCTGATCGCTGCCGACCGAGAGGGCCTGCTGCGTGCGGCGTCGATGGCCGGCGCGCAAGTCCGGGCCACCGCGGCCGCGTGCGACGAAGGCGCACTGGATTCGATGCACGGCGAAGACCGCCCGCGGACTGTGGTGTGGGT
>NZ_CAXUCH010000417.1:0-2057 GCF_964249325.1 uncultured Mycobacterium sp.
CCCTCAAGGCTAAACTTCCGGGGGGACGATGTCTCATTGTCATTGGCACGGAGGGTTGCGCGGCAGCTTTGACAAGTTCAACGACCGTGCGGCCGCTCAAGTGCTGAGCGTGTTCGCCACCGACACCGCGCTGGTGCTGGCCCATGTCGACATCGCCGAAAAGTCCAACCAGATCCCGGCGGCGCAGACGCTTCTGGCCGAACTCGGCCTCGCCCCTGGCGCCATCGTCACGCTCGACGCCTTGCACTGCCAAAAAAACATTTCGAGATCGCTACAGCCGCCAACGTCGCCCTGATCGTCGGCGTCAAGGACAACCAACCGACCCTGCATCAGCAAATCCAGGACATCTCGTCCACCACGGCGCCGCTCGGGTCTGCCCATAGCCGCGACAAGGGCCGCAACCGCGACGAACGCCGCACCGTCACCGTCTTCGATCCCGCTGACAGTCTGGCCAACACCGACTGGCACCCGCACGTGGCCGCCGCCATCCGGGTCGAGCGCGACGTCTACACACGCAACGCCAAAACCGGGCTACTGCGCCACTCCACCGAAACCGCCTTCTACGTCTCGAACACGCCGGTCACCGCGACCCGCGCCGCCGAGGCGATCCGTGCGCACTGGAAGGTCGAGAACACCTCCCATTACAGCCGCGATGTCACCTTGGGCGAGGACCGCTCGCGCATCCGCGCCAACCCCGGCGTGTTCGCCCGCCTGCGCAGCTTTGCCTTCAACGTCCTCAAAGCGAACCAGACCGATACGTTCAGCCAGGATCGCTACCGCGCCGGTCTTGCAGGCATCGGAAAACTGCTCAGGATGCTCGCTGCATCATAGCGTTGAACAGCCCTGGCACCTATGGGCAGACGCTCGACGCGCAGCTTGAGCAGCTGCGCGCCGAGGGATGCGTCCGGATCCTCCGCGAGAAGGTGAGCGGCGCGCGGGCTGACCGGCGCGAGTTGCTGAGGCTCCTGAAAGCCCTGGGTCCCGGCGACGTGGTGACGGTGACGCGGATCGACCGCTTGGCCCGTTCAACCTTCGACCTGTTTGCCATTGTGAAGCAGATCGTGGACGCGGGCGGGCAGTTCCGGTCACTCGCCGAGCCATGGGCCGACACCGCCACCAGCACCGGACGGCTGATGATCGCCGTTCTGGGCGGGCTGGCAGACGTAGAGCGCGACCTGATCCGCACCCGCACAGCGGAAGGCAGGAGCCGGGCAAAGGCACGTGGACAACACATGGGCCGTCCCTCGAAGCTCACCGACACGCAGAAGACAGAAGCCCGCCGCCGCCGCGCTGAAGGTGCGACAATCAAGGAACTGGCCCGGAGCTACAATGTCGGGCTTGCGACGATCTCGAGGCTCTCCCGGTGACCTGCTGCCCCTTTGCTCGTGGGCGCTCAGCAATGGGCGTCCCTGCCACGATCACTTATAGCATGGCGTGCTCCCCGCCTAGCGAATGTAGCTCCGCCGGCCATAGTAGCCGTATCTTGGTCCGTAGAACCGCGGTCTGCCGTAGTAGCGCGGGCGCCCATAGAAGCCCCGCCCGTAGTAGTGGTGCGGGCGCCCGTAAAACCGAGGCCGTCCGTAGTAGCCCGGCCGTCCGTAATATTGGATCACCTGAACCAGGCTGTCGGCTGGCCGAACTGCCGTGGCCATGGGTTCGGCGCGAGCTGGCATGCCCGTGAACAGCAGACCCAGCGTCAGCGCCAAAGCCGCCAAGTGTCTCATCAGCGCATTCCGCACGAGTCGCCTCCCGCTTCCATATCGGCACCATAACAGAAAGGCGGCGGGATCGAAGCGGTGAACTCGGCAGGCAAGCATGTTTTCGGCCTGTGCGAGGCCGATGTGATTCTTGCCATCCGCTTGAGGCCGCTCAGATTGACGTGTCGGTCGCGTTCTGCAACGTGTTCGGGCTGCGTCGCCCATCTGGCCTGCCTCGGAGCCTGCCATGCGTCCTCTGTTGATCGCGTTCACCTTTGCTGTCGCCCTGTCAGGAACGGCGCAGGCTCAATCCGTGATGTGCCGCGACGGCACCGTGCTATCCGGTGCGAATGCCCGGGC
>NZ_CAXUCH010000418.1:0-2050 GCF_964249325.1 uncultured Mycobacterium sp.
TTTGTGGGGCGTGGCGTCCAGGCGCGCGGTGGCAGCGACGAGGCGCGGCCCTCTGGTGCGGTCGGTGCTCATGCGGTTGTCCTTCCGGCTTGGTTGGCAGCGTCGGCTAGTGCGGCGGCGAGACTGGCCGCGGCCGCGGGCGACAACACGGTCACGTCCGCGCCGACATGCAGCCGCACCCGGTCGCGGTCGACGCTGACGGCCAGCGGTGCGCCGTGCGTGTCGAAGGTCAGCGGCTCGGTGGGGTGGTGGGTGGTCACGGCGTGCTCCTCTGCCGGTGCCACCCGCACGCATCGCCGGGCCGGTGAACTGGCGTCTGACACGGAGTACCGGATACGGTGCGCCGGCCGCAGCGGTGGACGCGACGGCTGGCGGTGATGCGCGCCACGTAGTCGAGTGGCAGCGGGCCGAGCTGTTCGTGGGCGGCGGCGCTGCAAGTCGGGTCGTAGCGGACGTGTTCGTCTCCGATGGCGGCGCGTTCGGCGAGGATCAGGTGCTCGGCGCCGTCGGGGCCGACGGTGACCGCGGCGAGGTGGGTGGAGTCGCAGCGCTCGGTAGAGCGGGCGCAGAGGCACGCCGCGCGGCGGGGGTCGATGATCTGGCCGCCGCTGTCGGTCATGGTGCGGCCCTTTCTATGGTGAGCGGTTTGGCGCCGAGGATCGCGGCGAGGTTGGCTAAGGCGCGGGTTTTGGTGACGGTCTCGTGCTGGGATGGGTGGCCGGCGCGGGTGTTGCGGGCGATGAGCTTGCATTCGGCGCATAGCCCGGTGAGGTTGTGGGCGCCGAGCGTGGCGGCGCATTGGGTGCAGCGGGTGGGGATGCCGGCGCCGGTCATGCGTCGTCACTAACGAACTGAGCGGCGTTCTTGAGCGCGTGGTGTTCGTCGTGTGTGTTCGTGTTCGTAGTTCGTCCTATAGAACGAACTAACGAACTCACGAACTGCACGCACATCACTTCGTTGACGAACTGGCGACGAACTGCGACGAACTGACGAACTGGGGTCATTGGAACGGTCCTTGTGTCTCTGACGGACATGTTTGGCGGTGCGCTGACTGACACGATTGGTGCCGCGCAGAGTGGCTGGCGACCGGCATCCCACACTCGCTGCACGGGAATGCGATGCTGTGCAGCTTGGCTCGCCGCGGGCCTTCGGTGACGGTGATGAGCCCGTCGCGGACCGTCTTGGCGATGCCGGTGCGGATCGCCCGTTGAGTGTGCTCGTCGGCGAGCGCAGCCTCGATGGCGTTCTTGCTGAGTGGTTTGTCGGCTTCGGCGAGCGCCTGGACGACAGCGAGTTTGGCCGCCTCGGTCTTGGCGTCGCTGCGCGACCCTGCGGCGTAGGCGAGCCGGCGGGTGGCGGGGTCGAAGCTCAGCCGGCCCTCGTGGACGTCGACGTCGCGGCCGTAGGCGGAAAAGTAGCGCGGCGAGTCCGGTTCGTCGGTTTCGCGCACGAGTCGCCAGATGGCGTCGGGCCAGTCTTGTAGCCGGCTGTCGCCGCGGGCGCGTTCGTTGGCGTGACCCATGTGGTGCACGATCGCGGTGTCGGCGACACCGGCCTCGTCGAGCAGCCTGTCGTATGCGGTGAGGAACTGCCCGGCTTCGCGGCTTTCGTCCAGGCCGAGCGCGTCGAGGCAGGCCCGCAGACAGTCCAGGATCAGGTAGTCGCATCCCAGGTCGGAGAGCCGGCGCGCCCATTGGCCGCGGCAGCGGTCGTCGAGCGGGTTGAAGGCGGCCACTTTGCCGCGCAGCGCCAGCACGTCGGTGACTGCGGCGGTGTTGGTGATCGCCTGGTCGCGCAGCCATCGGCGCAGGGTGTTGTCGCTCATCTCGTTGTCGATGAGCACCACCCGGCGCGCCGGGGTGTTCACGGTGAACGCGCCCAGGAATGGGTCGCTGTCGGCCAGCGAGCGCAGCAGGTTGCCGATGAGCGTGGTTTTGCCGGCCTTGTACTGCGCGGACACGATGAGCCGCCCGGCCAGCGGAGCCACGGACTCGATGCGGTAGTGGGCGGGGGTGTCGGGCTCGGCGAGCAGCCCGGCGAGGCTCTTGGG
>NZ_CAXUCH010000419.1:0-2035 GCF_964249325.1 uncultured Mycobacterium sp.
TTCTGGGACGGCGTCAACGCCCACGAGCTGCGGATCCAGCGCCGACCTGACGGCAGTCTGCAGCACCCGCCGGTGCCCGCGGTGTGGCAGGACAAAGAAGCCCCGATCGATTATGTGGTAGCCAGTGGCAAGGGCACGGTGTTCAGTTTTGTGGTGCACCATGCGCCGAAGGTGCCCGGCCGCACACTGCCGTTCGTCATCGCGCTCGTTGAGCTCGAGGAAGGCGTTCGCATGCTCGGCGAGCTGCGCAATGTCGACCCCGCGAAGGTGAATATCGGAATGCCCGTTCGCGCAATCTATATCGACTTTCCCGCCAGCGACAGCGGCCCGGAGTGGACGCTGTATGCCTGGGAGCCGGACCGATGAGCGCCTCAGTTGTTGAGGTCGGCACCAAGCTGCCCGAGCTGTCGATCTACGGCGATCCCACGTTCATCATCTCGACGGCGTTGGCTACCCGCGATTTTCAGGACGTGCACCACGACCGGGACAAGGCCCAGGCCAAAGGTTCGAAGGACATCTTTGTCAACATCCTCACCGACACCGGGCTGGTGCAGCGCTACGTCACCGACTGGGCCGGACCGTCGGTGTTGATCAAGTCGATTTCGCTGCGGTTGGGTGTGCCATGGTATGCCTACGACACCGTGACGTTCTCCGGTGAAGTGACCGCGATAGAGGACGGGCTGATCACCGTGAAAGTGGTG
Source organism: uncultured Mycobacterium sp. (assembly GCF_964249325.1). NCBI lineage: Bacteria > Bacillati > Actinomycetota > Actinomycetes > Mycobacteriales > Mycobacteriaceae > Mycobacterium > uncultured Mycobacterium sp. Next base: position 702 of record NZ_CAXUCH010000419.1, read on the forward strand.
GGCCGCAACAGTCTTGGCGATCACGTGATCGCCACTACAACGCTGACGATCGGGGATGCGTAGTGCTGTCGGGTAAAGCCGCAATTGTCGGCATCGGCGCGACGGACTTCTCGAAGAACTCCGGGCGCAGCGAACTGCGGCTGGCGGCCGAAGCGGTGCAAGACGCTCTGGACGACGCCGGGCTGAGTCCGTCCGATGTCGACGGGCTCACCACCTTCACGATGGACACCAATACCGAAGTCGCCGTGGCACGCGCGGCCGGTATCGGGGAGCTGAAGTTCTTCTCCAAGGTGCACTACGGCGGCGGGGCGGCGTGCGCGATCGTCCAGCAAGCCGCGATCGCCGTCGCCACCGGTATCGCCGATGTGGTAGTGGCATACCGCGCGTTCAACGAGCGCTCCGGCATGCGATTCGGGCAGGTGCAGACCCGGCTCAGCGAGAACGCCGATTCGACCGGTGTGGACAACTCGTTCTCGTATCCGCATGGCTTGTCGACACCGGCGGCGCAGGTTGCGATGATCGCCAAGCGCTATATGCACCTGTCCGGTGCGACCAGCCGGGACTTCGGCGCCATCTCTGTCGCGGACCGCAAGCACGCAGCCAAAAACCCGAAGGCCTACTTCTACGAAAAGCCGATAACCATCGAGGACCATCAGAACTCGCGATGGATCGCCGAGCCGCTGCGGCTGCTGGACTGCTGCCAGGAGACCGACGGCGCCGTCGCGATCGTGGTGACTTCTGCTGAGCGAGCCAGGGACCTCAAGCATCGGCCGGCTGTTGTCGAGGCCGCCGCGCAGGGCTCCAGCCCCGACCAGTACACGATGGTCAGCTACTACCGGCCCGAGCTCGACGGCCTACCCGAGATGGGTCTGGTCGGGCGCCAGCTATGGTCCCAGTCCGGGCTGAAGCCGACCGACATCCAGACCGCCGTTCTCTACGACCATTTCACGCCGTTCACGCTGATTCAATTGGAGGAGTTGGGTTTCTGCGGTAAGGGCGAGGCCAAGGACGTCATTGCCGACGGTGCCATCGAGATCGGCGGGCGGCTGCCCATCAACACACACGGTGGTCAGCTCGGTGAGGCCTACATCCACGGCATGAACGGCATCGCGGAGGGGGTTCGCCAACTGCGAGGCAGCTCGGTGAACCAGGTGCCGAACGTCGAGCACGTGCTCGTCACGGCAGGCACTGGCGTGCCGACGTCCGGCCTGATCCTGGGCTAGCTTTTCGCTGCCCATCTCGCTCGAACGTGACGCTGCAGTCACGCCGGGCTTCGAGCGCTCAGACTCAAGTGATCGCTGCAACGCCTGAGTTGTTTAGGGGTGTTGTTCGAT
>NZ_CAXUCH010000420.1:0-2035 GCF_964249325.1 uncultured Mycobacterium sp.
TCCTGGTCGGTGTGGTCAGCGTGCTGGCCGATAAGGATGTCGGCGGCGTCCTCGCTGCGCTGGAGCCGGTGTTAGACCGGATCGTCGTGACCCATAACGGATCGCCGCGGGCGCTTGATGTGCAGTCGCTGGCGCTGGCGGCCGAGCAGCGTTTCGGCCCGGAGCGGGTCGTCTCCGCGGAGAACTTGCGCGATGCCATCGACACCGCGACCGCGCTGGTCGACGACGCCGCCGTCGACCGGGACGCGTCCGGCACTGGCATCGTCGTCACGGGCTCAGTGGTCACCGCCGGCGCCGCGCGCACTTTGTTTGGTCGCGACCCGGAATGACCCAGCAACCAGAACGCGGCGGCGAGGCGCGACGATCGCCGACTGATCCGTGGAAGAGCTTTCGCGGAGTGATGGCCGGCACGCTGATCTTGGAAGCGGTGGTGGTGTTGCTGGCGCTGCCGGTGGTGGGCGCTGTCGGCGGCGGCCTGACTGCGGCATCGCTTACGTATTTGATCGGTTTGGCGGCGGTTTTGCTCGTGCTCGTGGGACTGCAGGGTCGTTCCTGGGCCATCTGGGTTGATCTGGCGGTGCAGTCGGCGGTGCTTGCCGGGTTCGCGGTATACCCGGGCGTCGGGTTTATCGGTGTGCTCTTCACGCTGGTGTGGGTGTTGATCGCCTATCTGCGCGCCGAGGTCCGGTGGCGGCAGCAGCGGGGCCTATTGCCCGGACAGCATTCGCCGCCGGACTGATCTGGCGGACAGGTCGAGGGCGGCCGGTTCGGTACGCTGTGCGCCGTGACACGCGCCGGCGGCGATGCAGAGCGAACCCTCTTGTTGATCAAGCCCGACGCCGTCGAGAGGCGGCTGGTTGGCGAGATCGTCAGCCGCATCGAGCGCAAAGGCCTCACTATCGCGGCGCTGGAGCTGCGAAACGTCAGCGACGATTTGGCCCGCCAGCATTACGCCGAGCATGAAGGCAAACCGTTCTTTGCTTCGTTGCTGGAGTTCATCACTTCCGGGGCGGTGGTGGCAGCAATCGTGGAGGGCCCGCGAGCCGTGGCGGCGGTGCGACAGATCGCCGGTGCCACCGACCCGGTCGCGAGTGCAGCACCTGGCACGATCCGCGGTGACTTTGGGCTGGAAACCCAGTTCAATCTCGTGCACGGCTCGGATTCGGTGGATTCTGCGCGCCGCGAGATCGAGCTGTGGTTCCCCGCCGGAAGCTAGCTCGACGACGATGCGGGCCGCGCAGCGGTCTGCGGAGCAGTCGGGCGATCGCAGCGGTGCAGAGCATGGTCGGCCTGGGCGCGGCCGTGTGGGATACTGATGTCGGGTGAACGTCGCCGGACTGACTCAGGAACGTTGACGGACGCCCGAATGAAGACCTAGACAAGCGCGACCACCGCTGCGTGCGGTGCGGCGCCCACTGTCCAGCCATCATTCAGCCGGGCGCCGAGTTGGTTCTACACGGGCCGCTCGGCGCGAGACCATTACAAGCTCGGGAGAAGTGACCCGGGCACATAGTGAAGCCCTCGCGTGGCCGCGTCGTCATCACGCGCCCGGGGGCTCGAGGAGACTACGTGGTAGACGGTGCCCCACCTTCAGACGTATCAGGAAATCCGACACAGCACGAGGACCTGCCGGACAAGTTAAGGGTCCACTCGCTGGCACGCGCGCTGGGAACTAGCAGCAAGCGGGTGCTCGATGCGCTCACCGAACTCGACGGGCGGGTTCGCAGCGCGCACTCCACAGTGGACCGTGTCGATGCGGTCCGGGTGCGCGACCTGCTGGCTGCGGCGCCGGGCGAGCCCGATGAGCCCGAGCCGGCAGAGGCCGACGAGCCCGAGTCCCGGTTGATGCTTGAGACGACGGTTGACCGCCCGGAGTACATGCCGCTGTTTGTCGCGCCCCAACCGGTCGAGGCCGACCCGGGTGCGTCAGACGACGCAGGCGACTCCGATGACTCCGATGACTTCGACGATGCCGACGTGGACGACGAGCAGGCTGAGCGTCCGGCCGGCCGGCGGCGGCGCCGCGGGCGCCGCG
>NZ_CAXUCH010000421.1:0-2032 GCF_964249325.1 uncultured Mycobacterium sp.
GGATTGCCCTGGGGGCCAAGGGCGCGACGCTCGCCGGGTTGGCGGGGGTTGGCGACCTCGTAGCCACCTGCACGTCGCGGCATTCACGGAATCGCTCGTTCGGCGAATGCCTGGGCCGGGGCGGGACGATGCAGTCGGCCATGCAGGCGCACGACGGCCAGGTCGTCGAAGGCGTGACGTCGTGCGAATCGGTGTTGGCCCTGGCATCGAGCTACGACGTGGAGATGCCACTCACCGACGCCGTACACCGCGTTTGTCATAAGGGGCTTTCCGTCGACGAAGCGGTGGTCTTGCTGCTGGGCCGCAGCACCAAGCCGGAATGACGGTCAATCGGTGCAGTTCACGCCCGCCGCACCCGGCCGATGAGCGTAAGGGCAGTAACCTCTCTAGGTTGTGGGTGATCGCTACCCGTCCGCGTCGACCGCAGGCACCGAATCGGTGACACCGCGCGGCCGCATTCGCGTCGCCGTCGTCTACGGCGGACGCAGCAACGAACACGCGATCTCCTGCGTGTCGGCGGGCAGCATCCTGCGCAATCTGGACCCGCAACGGTTCGACGTGATCCCGGTGGGCATCACGCCCGAGGGCACGTGGGTACTCACCGATGGGCGTCCGGAAACTCTCGCGATCACCGATGGCCGATTGCCTAAGGTCAGCGGGGCGTCGGGCACCGCGCTGGCGCTGGCGCAGGATCCGCGGCAGCGCGGCCAGCTGCTGTCGGTGAATCCGGGTAGCCCAATGAGCGCGGGCCAGGTGCTGGCCTCCGTCGACGTCGTCTTCCCGGTGCTGCACGGCCCGTACGGCGAGGACGGCACCATACAGGGATTGCTCGAACTGGCCGGCGTGCCTTATGTCGGTGCCGGCGTGCTGGCCAGTGCGACGGGCATGGACAAGGAGTTCACCAAGAAGCTGCTGGCGGCCGAAGGACTTCCGGTCGGCCCGTATGCAGTGCTGCGAGCAACTCAGCCGACGCTTGAACCCGAGCAGCGGCAACGACTTGGACTGCCCGTCTTCGTCAAACCCGCGCGCGGCGGCTCGTCGATCGGTGTCAGCCGGGTGACGAGCTGGGAGCAGCTGCCGGCGGCCATCGCCGACGCCCGCCAGCACGATCCCAAGGTGCTCGTCGAGGCCGCCGTCGTCGGCCGCGAATTGGAATGCGGGGTACTGGAATTCCCTGACGGCACTGTGCGGGCCAGCGTTGTCGGGGAGATCCGGGTGGTAGGGGTCCGGGGTCGCGAGGACCCCTTTTACGACTTCGCCAGTAAGTACCTCTACGACGCTGCAGAGCTGGATGTGCCCGCCAAAGTCGATGACGACGTCAGCGAGGCGATACGTGAGCTCGCGATCGCGGCGTTTCGGGCGATCTACTGCCAAGGGCTGGCGCGGGTCGATTTCTTCCTTACCGAGGACGGGCCGCTGATCAACGAAGTCAACACCATGCCCGGATTCACCACGATCTCGATGTTTCCGCGGATGTGGGCAGCCAGCGGTCTGGACTACCCCACGCTGGTGGCGACCATGGTCGAGACCGCGTTGGCTCGCGGTGTTGGTCTGCGCTGACCGGGCGGCGGCTGCTTGCCGAATGGCCACTTATTACACGCGATCGGGCCGCGAGCCGTGGCATAACTTCCCACTCGGCGAGCGCCCTAACTGGGCGGCGGCGCCGGGGTGACAGGTACGGCGGCGATCGTGCGGTCGATCACGTCCGACAGTTCCTGAATCGGGGTGGGCCCCGACCCCTGCGGCAGGGTGAGCGCAACATAAACCGGTCGGTCGACCGTGTACCAGGTGCTGCGACCCGCCTCCCCGCCAGCTTGGCCCTCCGCCTCTTGGAACCACTGCACCCGGTTCACGAGCTGGATTGGTGAGCCCACCACGAAGTCGGCCGGCCGGTCCAGGCCGCACCGCAACACCACCGGCTCGTTGTTCGCGCTGGACCGCCATGCGGCAGCGCCGGTCGGGGCTGGCTGCGCCGCAGATGTGCGCTGATAGTCCCCGAGCCGCTGCGGCAGCGCGCCGATCAGCGCCTGAC
>NZ_CAXUCH010000422.1:0-2003 GCF_964249325.1 uncultured Mycobacterium sp.
AACACCACCTCGATGCTGGCCCGCGACCAAGCCGAAGCCGCCAAATGGGGCGGCTAGCCCCTAGGGCACAAGCATGATCGAGCCGACCGTCTTGCGCCCCTGTAGATCGCGGTGCGCCTGGACGGCGTCGGCCAGCGGATAGCGCCGACTCACGGTGACCCTGACCGAGCCGGCCGCGATCGCATCGAATAATTCGCCAGCGCGCCAAGCGAATTCCTGATCCGTGCGGGTGAAGTCGGCCAGCTTTGGGCGGGTCAGATACACCGACCCGGCGGCGTTGAGGCGCTGCGGGTCGACCGGGGCCACGGGTCCGCTGGCGGCGCCGAACAACGCCAGCGTCCCCCGCACGGCCAGGCTGGCCAGGCTGGCGTCGAACGTGCTGGCCCCCACTCCGTCGTAAACCGCGGCCACACCGGCCCCGTCGGTCAACTCCCGGATCCGTTTGCCGAATTCGTCGGTGTCGTCGGGGTACTCGAGCACCTCGCTAGCGCCCGCGTCCCGTGACAGCTCGGCCTTGTGCGGCGTCGACACCGTCGTGATCACCCGAACACCGAGGGCGGACGCCCACTGCGTCAAGATCAGGCCCACCCCGCCGGCGCCGGCATGTAACAACACGGTGTCCCCGGGCTGTGCCGGGTAAACGGACGTGATCAGGTAATGCGCCGTCAGCCCTTTCAACAGCGCCGAGGCGGCCACGTCGAAGTCCACTTCAGCGGGTATTTGTGCGACGAATCCGGCTGGGGCTGTGCTGAATTCGGCGTAGGCGCCCGACGCGGCCGCGGTCACCACCCGGTCGCCCACCCGCAGCGACGTCACACCGTCACCGACGGCGGCGATCGTCCCCGACACCTCCGTCCCGAGCACGAACGGCAACTCGTGGGGGTATTGCCCTGATCGGAAATAGGTGTCGATGAAGTTGACGCCGATCGCCTCGGCCTTGATCAACACCTCGCCCGATGCCGGGGAGGGCTGTGGCTTGTCGACATACCGCAGAACTTCTGGTCCGCCGAGTTCGGCGACTTCGATCGCGTGCATGCTGACTATCATCCGCAGATGTGGAGACCCCATGAAGCTGGCCCGCCCCGACGTCCGTCATCCCCGCATCGTGCTGGCCGGCGCCATCGAGGACGATGACGACGACGTGGGCTTGGTCGCCGCCCTACGCAAGCGAGGATTGCATGCGCAGTGGATGTCGTGGGATGCCCCGGCCACACTGGACGCCGACCTGGTCATTTTGCGGGCAGCACCCTCCGACCGGCTGGACGAGTTTTTGGCGTGGACAAAGCGAGTGCCGAACCTGCTCAACGCCCCGCATGTCATCGAGTGGAATGTCGACAAGCGATATCTGCGGGATCTTCAGCGAGCTGGCGTGCCCACAGTGACTGCCGCGCCCGGACCCGACACCACGGCGCTGGTCTTTCTCGGTGGCATGCAATCACACGCGTTCACCGGACACCAGCCTGTCGACGCGGATTTCGGGCTGTGGGATGTGGGTTATGCCGCGCTGCGCGCCGCCGCCGACAAGGCGGGCATCGAGGCGACGGAGTTGCTCTGTGCCCGTGCCGACGTCACCGGACGCCCCGACGACGCTCGGCTGGTGCGGCTCGACCTTGTCGCGCCCTCACTCGGTTGGCGGGTGTTGGACGACACCGCGCGCGGCGATCGGCAGCGGCAGTTCGCGCTGTGCGTCGAGTCAGCTCTGGAGCGGCTCGGGCTGGGCCCGCTCTCGCATCGACGCCCATAGCGCGGCGGTGGCCGCGGTGCACAACGCCGCGCCCGCCACATGCACGGCGACCAGCGCGGCGGGCACGCCGGTGAAGAACTGCACGGTCCCGACTACGGCTTGACAGCACACCAGCAGCACCAGCACGCCCAGCCGCAGCAACACCGGCCGCGGCGCGCGCACCGCGAGCAAGCCGAAACCGAGCCCTATCAACAGCCCCAGGTAAGCGACCAGCAGCGACGAAAGGATGTGCCCCAGCCTGGTGATCGGGACATCCAAC